>JADFXY010000110.1:1336-11760 GCA_015233355.1 Deltaproteobacteria bacterium
ATGGCCGGCATCCCCGGATTATGACCCACCTGGAGATCGACCGGGCCCTAATGAACAACACGCTGGATCCGGCCGGGGTTAATTCCGCCGTGTTCATCCAGTGCGTCGGCTCCCGGGAACCTGACCGGCCTTACTGCTCCAAGGTGTGCTGCACCCATTCCGTGGAAACGGCATTGCACATTAAGAAACATAATCCCAGCAGCCAGGTGGCGATCCTTTATCGTGATATGCGCACCTTCGGCGAACGGGAATTGCTGTACAAAAAGGCCCGTGAGCAAGGGGTGATTTTTGTCCGGTACGACGTTGATCAAAAGCCTCGGGTTGAGGTCGAGGGAGACGCCATTAAAGTGACCGTCAAGGATCATGTCTTGGGTTTCGATCTGACCATCGATGCCGACTTAATCGGGCTGGCTACGGCCATTGTCGGCCATGACCACACCGGCCTATCCCAGATGTTCAAGATCCCGATTGACCATGACCGCTGGTTCTTGGAAGCGCATCAGAAGCTCCGCCCGGTCGATTTTGCCACCGACGGAGTTTTTATGGCCGGCCTGGCCCATTATCCCAAGCCCATTGAAGAGGCTATCGCCCAGGCCCAGGCGGCGGTGTCGAGGGCCGTGACCGTCCTGTCCCGCCAGAGTATGACCCTCTCCGGGACCATCGCGGTTGTTGAACCAACCCGGTGCGTTGGTTGCGGGGTGTGCTGGACGATCTGTCCTTACAAGGCCATTGACCGGAATGATAAGGGGTTGGCCCAAGTCAATGAGGCCCTGTGTAAGGGGTGTGGGACTTGTGTTGCCTCTTGCCGGTCCGGGGCGCCGGATTTGAAAGGATTCACCTCTCAGGACGTGATGGCTCAGGTAACAGCCATGTATAGTTAACAAGGAGAAGGAACATGAACGAGCCGGCGGCGGCTGATATGGAATTCCAACCGAAAATCGCGGCGTTCTTATGTAACTGGTGTACCTATGGAGGCGCGGACCTGGCTGGGGTCAGCCGATTACAATACCCGCCCAACATTCGCGTCATCCGCATCCCCTGTACCGGGCGGATGAGTCCTAAATTTATTCTTCACGCCTTTCGGGCCGGGTCCGACGGAGTCTGGGTCAGTGGTTGCCATCCCGGAGATTGCCACTATATTGCCGGAAATATGTACGCCAGACGGCGTTTTGCCCTGCTGAACAACTTTTTTGAATATATGGGGATTGAACCGGGACGAATTCATTTTTCCTGGATTTCCTCGGCCGAAGGTGAAAAATTTCAAAGAACGGTCATTCGAGTGACCGAATCGGTTAAGGCGCTAGGTCCCGCTAAGCACATGATCAAGTGTTCCGCGGAAATCATCTAGTAGCGATCCAACATTAAAATCAAGACGCAGGTTAGCTGGTCGCTTATCTATAAAAGAGGAGTTGATCATGTCGGAAGCTGTCAGAATTCAGAAATTGCCTGATGAAATTCAAGCAAAGTTAGCCGGATTCAACATGAATGCGTGCCTGACTTGTGGGACCTGTACCGGTGGTTGCCCGGCTACCGGAACCCCTGGGCTGGAAGGCTGGGATGCCCGGCGAGTCCTTAGAATGTTGGCTCTGGGTATGGTCGATGAAGTGGTTGAATCCAAGTTCCCCTGGGTTTGTACGGGCTGCGGCCTGTGTTCCCTGGGTTGCCCCATGAATATCGACATCGTCTATATTATGGGTTTTATGAAACACTTACGTCCCAGAGACAAGGTGCCTGGGATTCTGCATAAGGGTGTCATCAACGTTCTCGAATCCGGCAACAATATGGCCATACCCCAGGAGGATTATTTCTTCCTGTTATCCGACTTGGGTAAGGAGCTGGCTGATGAAGAATTGCCTGGATTTTATGTTCCGGTGGACAAAGACGACGCAGAAATTCTCTTCTACCCCAACTCAAAAGAAGTATTCTCCGATAATGACGACATGAAGTGGTGGTGGAAGATATTCTACGCGGCCAGAGAAAACTGGACGGTCCCGTCGGAAAATTGGGAAGCCGTGGACTGGGGTCTGTTTACCGGAAATTACGATGCGACCAAGATATTGGCCCAGCGAAAAATCGATTTTATGAAGCAGCATCGCATCAAACGGATGATTATGCCGGATTGCGGTGGAGGCTCCTATGGTTGCCGGGCCGGTATGAACAGGTGCGTTTTGGAGTCGCCGGAAAACAAAATTGAATTCACTTATCTCTATGAATACCTGGTTGAACTTATCCAGTCGGGGCGGATCAAGATCGATAAATCGGTCAATGCCGGAAAAACATTCACCTGGCATGATTCCTGTAAGCACGGCCGGGAGTTGAAACGTCATTTCGGTAAGGGGTATTTTGAGGAACCCCGGTGGATTCTTCAGCAATGCGTGGATAATTTCGTGGACATGGAGCCGAACCGGGATGGTTCCAATTGCTGTGGCGCCGGCGGAGGCAATTGGCCGATGCCCTATGAAAAAGAATCAGCTTTTCACGGCCGGAAAAAATTTAACGCCATCAAGAACAGCGGCGCCGATGTCGTGGTGGTGGGTTGTTCCAACTGTCACGATCAAATCATGAAACGGTATCCCAAGTTCTACACTGACTATAAATATGAAGTGAAGTACATCTGGGAATTGGTGGCTGATTCTCTGATTATCGATCCGTGGACTGATGAGGAGATTGCTAAGGCCAAAGCGGAGGCCGCGGCCCAGTGGGAACGGTGGGGCGTGGAAATCGAAGAGTAACAAATTCATTCATGACAATACGATTACCGAGGGCAATGGTGCTGGTGCGCCCCGCGGGCTTCAAACCCGCTGGCCCCGTCTGCAAAACGGGGAGGAGGTTCGATTCCCCTTGCCCCCTCCAAAGACAAATAATCTGAGTAAGTTATATCCTGGTGACTTATGGCCCGTTCCATTACCGTGGGGATCGCCGGGCATGTGGATCACGGAAAGACTTCCCTGGTCCGGTGCCTGACCGGCGTGGATACCGACCGAAAACAAGAGGAAAAGGCTCGGGGTCTGTCGATTGAATCCGGGATCGCCCCGTTGGAGCTTCGTTCCGGGAAGAGAATCGCCCTGGTGGATGTGCCGGGGCACACGGATTTTCTTAAGAACACTATCCGGGGTTTAAGCAATGTGGACATGGCCATCCTGGTCGTGGCCGCAGATGACGGGGTTATGCCCCAGACCAGAGAGCACCTGGAGATATTGAAATTCTTCAAGGTCCCAACCGGCTTCACGGCCTTGAGCAAGGCTGATCTGGTTGATCAGGAGACCCTGGAATTTGCCGCCCTCGAAATCGAAGATGTGGTCAAGAACACCTTTTTGGAAGGGAAGCCGATCATCCCGTTTTCGTCCGTTGATTTAAGAGGGATTGACCGGATCAGAGCCACCATTGATCAAGAAACAGCCGACATCGACGGCAAAGACCCCTCGGCCCCTTTCCGGCTGTGGATTGATCAGGTCAGAAGTATCACCGGTATCGGGACGGTTATCAGCGGGACCATCCTGTCAGGCACGATCAATGAGGGCGATGAACTGTGCTTGCTGCCGGCTGGGAAGAAAACCAGGGCGCGTTCCCTGGAATCGCATCACCAAAAAATATCTCAGGCCGGTTCCGGAGAACGGGTCGGGATCAGCCTGAATAAGGTATCTCTTGATGATGTCGAGCGAGGGATGGTCTTGGCCAGGCCTGATACTTTCATTCCGACCCAATTGATCAACGCCCACCTGCGGGTTTCGCAATATGCCTCAAAACCGATCAAGAATCGACAGAAGATCAGGCTCTACCTGGGCACATCAGCCACGGTGGCGACCGCGGTTTTGATGGAGGAGTCACAAATCCTTCCCGGCCACGGCGGCCTGGTCCAGTTCCGGTTAGTTGATCCCGTCATCACTTTGCCAAAAGATTACTTCGTGGTCTGTCAGCTAGACGTTCCCCACGTCTTAGGAGGCGGAATCGTGTTGGAAGCGCCTCGGGATAAATACCGGGAAGCTAAAATGTCAACAACGCTGCCCTACTTAAAAGCGCTCCAGACGGGGCGGCTGGAAGATGTTCTAACTTATTATTTTAAGAGGAACCCGAATTCAATCATTACAGCCGTTGAAATAGCCCACAATACGGGGTTGGATCCCGGAGATTTGGAAACGGAAATGACGGCTATGGTCCAGCGGGGCGAGCTGCTCTATTTTGCCAATCAGGGCTTTTACGGACTCGATATATATAAACAATATAAAAAGAAATTGTTAGAAATCATCGAAAAATCGGTCGTCGAAGATCCTTTGAAGCTGGTGCTAAGCGCCACGGAAATCAAGGACCGGTTGGATACTTCTCTGGATGAAGTCCCTTTTCAAAAAATGTTGGCCGACCTGGGCCAGGAAGGCTTTTTACTCAGAAGCAACGGCGGCTTTCATTTGCCCAATCCAGTCATTAAACTCTCCAAAGAGCAGGAGGAATTAATCACCCGCCTGCTTGATTTTGCCAAAACCACCGGCCTGATGCCGTTTTCGGCCGATCGATTTTGGAGATCTTGCCGCACCAAATACAGAATAACCGAGATATATCGGGCCCTGGATTATCTTTGCATCCAGAACCAGTTAGTCTGCCTGAGTGATAGACGCTATTTGTCCTGGCCGATTATGGAGCAGATCAAAAAACGGGTGAAGGTGGCTATTCAGCAAAAAGGCGCCCTGACCATTGCCGACTCCAAAGAGGTCTTGGGCTACGGCCGAACCTGGGGCATTGCCGTGCTCGACTATTTAGATGGAATCGGGTTCACCCGCCGGCAAGGAGATGACCGGGTCCTAACGGAGTAATGGCCATATCCTGCTTGGATAACTAGTTGGATAAAATGGTCCGGCCGGGTTGCGGCGAAAAAACCGGAATTAGAATTGAAGCCAGGTTCCGAAATTGTTTGACAAGTCCGTCAAACTCTGGTAATAAAGCTTTCACTTTCTGGTGGCGACATCTGAAAGCAGTTTTCCTTAAGCTATGTACAGATTCTTTCTGGGCGGTTAACTCAGCGGTGAGAGTGCCATCCTCACACGGTGGAAGTCCGGGGTTCAAATCCCCGACCGCCCACCACCAAAATCAACCGGTTAGACGGAAACCAGTCAACCCGAATCAAACTCCTGCCACTATTTCAATACTATCCGCAAGAATTTTATCCTCCAGCCTCCTCGTTAATTTACTTCTCTGGTTATTGGTCTATCAATTTCATCAGTCGAACACAAGCATTCAGGGTCACCACTATACCAAAGGCCGGGGTGGCCCCGTCTTCAGTTTGAAACATGGTTTAACTTGCTTCAGTCCCGGAGCCAGGTTATATCATTACAATCGGATTGGAGGTATTGATTCCCGGTCCGTCGTTGACCATACGGGAGGTTGTATATGAAAAATTAATCATTCACAGGAATCGCTTTAAATATGGTGTGAACAAAACCAATGAAGCAAATCCATAAAACCTAAAGGGGGCATGACATGAGTCAGGGACTCGGAAAGAGTATCGCGTCGAGAAGTCTATTGGTCTTATTTCCAATTATTATTGCGTTATCATTGTTTTTTATTTTTAATACGCCGGACTGCTTCGCCCAGCATCATAGCCGGGTGATAGTCGTAAAAAAGGGAAGGCACCATAAGACGTATGTGGTAAAGAAACGGGTGTACCATCGACATCCCAGAAGGATAAATAGACGGATACACCGTCGGTACAGGAGGATAAGCCTCTATAACCAGAATATCCAGCCAACGGCTTTCTATCCGGGGATACCACAACAGTCGCTCGGCCAGGGCAACGTATAAAGGTGGCAGGGTAGGCTTTTGCCTGGGCATAGACTCATAAAAAGAAAAAAAAAAGGCCGAGGAGGCCCCCCAATACCGTTGAATTAAGCATGGGGCCTGGCTATCTTCGGATGTGATAAGATTCCTCACATTTGTTCGGAACGACAAATTTACTTCGTCATTCTGGATGGTTCACGTCTCGGTCATTTTGGTGCGAAGCTTCCCTGTCATTTCGACCGAAGCGAGAAATCTTAACGCTGCACGCTTAATTCAACAACATTGGGGAGTCCCCCCGGTCTAGTTAACCCAAGAAGGATTATCTTGTTTTTATGCCCGGAATCATGTTATATCATTATTGACATAAGACGCCGGTTCTCGGCATTAGTGTCTCCGATTAATTAACACTACATGATTTATCAGAATATTGCAGCCGCCTGTTATCTGGGTGCTAAACCCGAGGCGGGAAAGATTCTTAATAGATATAGATTGTACATAGAGTTATTTTAGGGGTAGATTTACACATGAGGATGCTACGGAATCAGGCTGGACCAATTTTTCTCAAATCAATCATATTGGTTGTGGCGATGGTTCCATTTATCCTTGTCGGCTATCCAGGCCAGGCATCCCCGCCGCCACCTTCAGAAGGGAATCGTCCCCTCCCCAAAGAACCTCCCAAGGTTGAACCCGTCGCTAAAAATACAGGCAACCCGGCCACTCCGGCAAAAAAAGAAATCTTGATTTTGTTCCCCTTTCGATCCGACCAACCGGCCAGCATAATTGCGGTACAGGCCATTAAGGAAGAATTTGGCAATGCCGCAGATCTGAAAGCAGATCTGTATTTCGAATATTTTGATTTTAATCGGTTTAAGACTGATGAATACAAGCAACAGATGTTAAGCCTCTACCCTGCTAAATATCGTCAAAAATCAATAGATCTGGTCATCATTGCCGGCACTGTGATGCTGGACTTCTGGTTGGCCCATCGAAAAGAAATTTTACCAAATAAGCCGGTGGTTTTTTTCGACGTCGTGACCAAGAGCGTCGCCTCACGTCAATTCCCCCCGGATGTCACCGGCGTCACTGCGGTTGTTGATTATATTCAAACCCTAACCTGGGTCTTGCTGGCTCGCCCGTCTATCAAAGAAATTGTCATCGTCCATGGAGTCGGAACAGTTGATAAAGACTATATCTTCCCGGTTGATGAAATGAAAAAGGCTTTTCACGGGCGGTTGCAATTGACGGACCTGTCCAATCTGCCGTTGACCGAAATTAAACGCCGTGCCGCGGCCCTACCGGACAGTTCAGTCGTTCTGTACCATCTTATGTTTGAAGACGCGGCCGGTGTCAAATATCGCCCGATTGATGCGCTCCGGGAGCTGACCAGGGTATCCACCGTGCCGGTCATCACCGCTTACGACCAGTTTATCGGCACCGGCACCATTGGCGGGTATATGTACAGTATCGAACAGCAGGCTAAGCGGACGGTCCGGATAGGATTGCGTATTTTGCGTGGAGAACCGGCGAACCTCATGCCCATCACCGCCAACCAAAGCAATCCTTTTATCTTCGACCACCTGGCCTTACAACGATACGGCATCGGCCTGTCCGAGCTTCCGGCTAAGAGCATCGTCAAAAACCGGCAGTACTCCCTTTGGGAAAATTACCGGTTCCAAATCATTGCCGGCTGCGCTGTCATTGTGCTTTTGACCTTGTTGGTGCTCTTTTTGGTTGTCTTGACGCAAAAGCTAACCATATCCCGCCAGGCCTTAAGCAAACTTAACGCCGATTTGGAGGCTCTGGTTCAGGAACGCACTGCCGCTCTCATCACGACCAATCATCATCTGGAAGATGAAATCGCCGAACGTAAGCGGGTTCAAACAGAACTGGAGAAGGTGGTTGCCGAACTACAAGGGGCTCTCGCTAAGGTCATAGAATTGGAGGGGATTCTACCAATTTGTAGTTTCTGCAAGAAGATTCGGGATAATGACGGCTGCTGGCAGGTCATGGAGAGTTATATCGGACATCACTCCCATGCCCAATTTAGTCATAGTTTGTGCCCGGAGTGTGCCATGAAACACTATCCAGAGTTTTTTGACGACGCAATAGACCAGTGAAGTTCGCCCCAAGTCAAGACAAAAGGAGCTTCTTCGCTGTTTCGACTGGGTAGTTCCGGAGTTCTACCCTTAGGCCGGAGTCAGACATTTTAATACCATTAACCTGAGTTCGATGAGTTTCTTTAATTAAGTACCAGCAATATATCCCCATATTTCGCAGATTAACGCAGATGGAAAAGACCCAAAGACCTATTTTGGCCTTAATCTGTGGAAATCGGGTGCAATCTGCGGATTGAATCATGCCCTTGATGATAATCGCTTAGCTACTCGTCGAACTCAGTTTATATGTAGAGTCAGGCTAAGGAAAAATTCCAACGATGCAGCCCCAATCAGTCAGGCGGCCACTGGAGGAAATGGACACAGATGGAAGATAAAGAATTTACCCGCGGTGATGGGCGACGGCCCGACCAGTTGAGGCCGGTTGAGATAATCAAGAATTTCATCCCGAATGCCGAAGGTTCCGTCTTGATCTCCTGCGGCCAAACCAGGGTCATCTGCACCGCCTCGGTGGAAACGGGTGTCCGGGGATTCTTGAAAGGCACGGGACAGGGATGGGTCACCGCCGAATACGGAATGCTGCCCAGATCCACCTCAACCCGCCGCCGCCGGGAAGTGGGTCCAGACGGGGTGAGCGGCCGGAGCCGGGAGATTCAACGGTTGATCGGCCGGTCCTTACGGGCGGTGACCGACCTGACCAGCCTGGGGGAAATAACCATCCACATTGATTGCGATGTCATTCAAGCCGATGGCGGGACCAGAACCGCGTCCATCACCGGGGCCTACGTGGCCCTGGCCATGGCCCTAGACACCCTGGTCAAGCAAGGACGGTTGACCAGGCCACCGCTGATTGATTCCATCGCGGCGGTCAGCGCCGGCCTGATCTCAGGGATGCCGGTGTTGGATATGGATTATGCGGAGGATTCCGAGGCCGAGGTGGATGGTAATTTTGTCATGACCGGTCAGGGGCATCTGGTTGAGATTCAGGCAACAGGGGAGAAAAGATCTTTTACGGAGGAAGAATTTATCGGCCTGCTAAATTTGGCCCGACACGGCATCACCGAGCTGATGGCTTGTCAGCGGTTTGCTCTTAAAGCATGATTTTCAAACCAACGCCTAAATCGGGCCGGGAATTTTGTCTGAATATATCTAACGGATGTCACGTATTTTTTGTGACTTCCTCCAGGTGTTGTTTGAAGTAAGCCAACGACTCTACCTTGACCGCAAGTTTAATAAGCGATTTAAGTAGATCGGGATCTTTTACCTTGTTTAATGATTGCAGCATCTTCCGTGGAAGTTTTTCAAATCGTTCTTTAAGGATTTCGAGAAGATTCTCCCGAGAAGCGCGAATCATCCCCTCCATTTTACCTTTCTCTTCTCCTTCTTTTATCCCTTCTTTTATCCCTTCCTCTATGCCTTTTTTTATCCCTTTCTCTATGCCTTTCTCTATGCCTTGTGTTAGACCCCTGTTGAACGCATCTTTTGCAAACATCTTGAAGGCTGGTGATTCTATCATAAAATCTTTCCTCCTCAAGAAAAGCTCCTGAGCTAGTTTGGTGGACACCATCGCCGCCAGGATGGCCATGGAGGTGAGCATCACCGCTTTGTCGTCTTTAGACAAAGAACTCTCGTAAATGAACTCGCCCGCTCTGGAGGCAAGCTTTTTTCCGAAACGCATTAACGGCACAAACGGCATTAACGAAAGCACACCCTGCTCAATAATCTGTTGGGCATCCAACTCGTTGACCCGAATCAAGCGATACCGGTAGTCAATCTCCTGATCCCGATAATGATCGGTAGCCGCCTTTGAGGCTCGAAGAAGTAAGACGCAGGAAATAGCGTCCAAATTATATTTCAATTGATAGCGGCTCCGGTAAGCCAATAACCTGCGGGGGACGGTCTTTTCCCAGCGCGTTTGAATCTCCAGCAGGACCAATTGCCGCTGTCCCGCTTCGTTGGTCCACATAATGGGAAAGTCACTCCGCATGAGGCTGGCCGTCTCTTGTGGCAACGCTTCAAGTAACTCACTCTCCAGAACCGGAAGCCCGACCAAACGGCGGAGGATTTCTTTCTGACTCATTTCTATCAGCAGCTTGGAGGAGATATCATAGTGCATAGATGTCTCGATTTGTGAGCCGCATTATCCCCGTGGACCAACGCTGTAAATTTGTCCATCGAGTAAGTCTGCGCCTTACATAATCTTGGGTCAAGAGCATGACACCTCCGCACCATAAATTAATTATATCATTTCAATCTAATCGTGGCAATAGATTTTCGCAGCGAGCCGGACCACTTGAGGCAAGAGCAATTCCTTGGGGAAATAATACCGACTTCGGTTCGGGACCATTGTGCATGAGATCACCATCATGCCACAGTTAATCCCCATTTCGCCTCATTTATGTTGCATCTGAACCTGGGGGCTGCGAAGTGTCCCCTTGATCAGCATGACCATTCTCAGTCCACCTGGGGCACGCCCTGGCCCGGATCCGGGACCTGGGGACGCCGGCCCCATAACCAGGGTTACCTTCAAGTCAAGGGAGCTAT
>JADFXY010000111.1:0-1555 GCA_015233355.1 Deltaproteobacteria bacterium
TAACATCAGAGGGTATGCCTTAAGCGGAGAGAAAGGGCTTTTGGTGGAGGGGAAAAAGCATCTTGATGCCGTTAAGGAGAATCTGGCTAAAGCCCGGGACCTGGCCGATAGAAACAGGGGCTTGATAAAGTTAAGAGAAGGCACTGGAAAGGCCCAACAGCGGATCTCTGAATATGAGCGGCTGGTCAATGAAACGGTGGAGATTCAAGATACCCTGGACAAAGACCGGAAAATATTTGAGGCCAGCGCCGTTACCTATGCGGACAATTGTAATGAACTATTGAAGTATCAGCAAGAAGCAATGGACCGGGAGCTTCAGGGACAACTAAAAGCGGCCGGCCTCCGGGAAAGATTTACCAAGATTGTGATGATATCGGAAGCTATAAAATTAGGCGACGGCGTCCGCATTCTTGATCTTAAATTTCAGACCTCGCAAGATATCCGGTATCATGATGAGGCATTGAAAAATTTCGATAAGATAGACAAAAAGCTGGAAGCAATGGAGATCTTAATCCACCAGGAGATAAACAAGAAGCGCCACGAAGCGATCCTGAAATCGCTCCAGGAATATAAAAGAACGATGACCGAATTCAAAGATCATTGGCTGGCTCTCAAAAAGATTCGGGCTGAGCGGGAAAAGACGGTCAACGACTTGCTTGAGATCGCCAAAGAAGCGTCTCTGGCCGGGATGGACCGCACAGTGGGCGCCACCCAACAGTCGTTGGTTGAGTTCTCCAACGCCAAAACAGCGGTCATCGTCGGGTTGCTCATTGCGGTGCTCCTGGGCGCGATCATGGCCGTCGTCATTACGGGGACGATTACCAGGTCAGTCACCCGGCTTGTCGAATCCACTAAAAGAGTAGGAGAAGGGGACCTGACAGTCCACGTGGAAGTGGAAAGTCGAGATGAAATCGGACTGCTGGCCTCAGCCTTCAGGGAGTCAACCAGGTCAATGAGGGACATTGTGAAGCGGATAGCCGACGGCACGACCAGGTTATCCTCTTCGGCTGCGGAAATTGCGGCGGCCATAGAGCAGATGAGCCGGGGCGCCGACGCCCAATCAGCCCAGATTCTCAAGACATCCTCGGCTATGGAAGAAATGTCCGTATCCATCCAGGAAGTATCCAGAAATGCCCGGAATACTTCCAACGCCGCCGTTGCCGCCTCCAATACGGCCAGAGACGGTTTTCATAAAGTGAAAAGGACCGTGGACGGGATTAACAAGACCAATGATATGATCATGAAATTACATATGCGGACCCAAGAAATTGGCAAGGTCGTCCAGTTGATTGGAGAAATTGCCGTCCAAACCAACATTCTGGCCCTTAATGCCGCAATCGAAGCGGCTCGGGCCGGAGAACACGGCCGAGGCTTTGACGTCGTGGCCGAGGAGATTCGGAAACTGGCTCAGCGGACCTCGCAATCAACCGGAGAAATCTCGACAAGTATCGAGGAAATCCAGAAAGAAACCGGGGAAGCGGCCAGAATCATGGAATCCAGCACCAATATGGCTAACGAAACCGGCCAGACCTTGGAAGAGATCGTGGAAGGGATC
>JADFXY010000111.1:1614-11739 GCA_015233355.1 Deltaproteobacteria bacterium
CACTTCCGCCCAACAGGCCAAAACCGCCGAGGAGATAGCCGACGCCTTCCAGACCATTTCCGGGGTCAGCCGGCAAACCGCGTTGGCATCTCAGGAATCCGCCAAGGCGACTCAGGACCTGACCAATTTGGCGGAGCAACTGAAAGAAGTCACCGAGAGGTTCCGAGTCTAAGTGAGCCGGGGGCCGGTGTCGGAGCGGCAGAAATAGGGAGGGGGGAATTTTATGGAGGCATCCCAACCAGTCACAGAGCCGGCAGGTGCGGTGGGGCCGGACGGTCGAATATTAGAAGAGAAAACCCCGGTTGACAGCCCGGACGAATTCACCACGAGGGAGGATTCAGCCGCCGAAGAGCCTGGATTATCAGGTTCAACAGGGGAAGGACTCCCGGCCGAACTCCGCCCTGAAGCGACGCCGGACCCAAAACCCGCCCATAAATATACCGGGGATACGGTCAGGATGGTGGTCTTCAAATTAGTCGGGCATGAACATGCCTTGGATGTCCGCCGGGTCAAGGAGATATTGATGGCCGGGCATATATCCCCGGTTATCGAGGCTCCCGAATTCCTTGAAGGAGTGATTAAAGTCCGGGGCCGGATCGTTCCCGTGATGGATTTGAAAAAACGGCTGCAACTACCTGCCGCCCCCAGGACATATGAAGCCTGTATCATCATTGTCCGAATGCAGAAAAAGATGGTCGGCCTGCTGGTGGATTCGGCCTCGGAGCTTCTAAAGGTGCCGACTAGAGCCATTGAACCTCCCGACAAGATGATCGGAGGCGTTAGGACCCGGTTCATTGACGGCGTGGCCTATCTTGACGATCGCCTGCTGGTCATTCTCAAGTTAGATGAGATATTGGCCATTGATGAAAAGGAATTGCTTGGGCTTGAAATTGAAAAAAAAGGGGAGCGGGAAAGAAAGGAACCGGCCCCACAAGAGACCTGCACTACTTTAACGGAAGAACAGGCGGATGACGATGACCGATGATATCCAGATCCATGATGAAGAATGGGAAGATGACTACGATGATGGTCAACGGCTGCTCAATCTCAGAAAGATCGTGGCCTTTGAATTGGATAATGAATTATACGGCGTGGATATTGCCATGGTGGCCGAGATCATGCGCCTGGTCCCCATCAGAATTATTCCCCATGTTCCGAAATTCATCCTGGGCTTGATCAATCTTCGGGGCAATATTTTGCCGGTGATCGACCTGAGGATTTGCTTTAAGCTGCATCGAAAGGATTGGAGTCCTGAAAGCCGAATCATCGTCATGAAAGGCGACAACATGCTGGTTGGGGTAGCAGTAGATCATCTCTGGGAAATGTTTAGACTTTCTCCCGAGGTATTTCAGCCTCCGCCACCGGGAGTAGCCAAGATTGATGCAGAATACTTCAAGGAAGTTGCCCCGATAGACAATCGGATGCTGATTGTTTTGGATATCCAGAAAATATTGAGTGATACCAGAAGAAAGTAGTCTTTTCGGACGATCATCAACCTTAAAAAGACAGGGATCGACTTGAGCAAACAACCTCAAATCAGAGTGCTGGTCGTGGATGACTCCGCCTTTTTGCGCCGCCATATTCCGCTTATCCTGGAAAAGGATTCGACGCTCAAGGTTGTCGGGATAGCCGCCAATGGTCAAGAAGCTCTAAATATGGCCAAAGAACTTCGGCCGGATGTCATTACTCTGGATGTAATCATGCCGGTTATGGACGGGCTGGCCGCGCTCGCCCGGATCATGAAGGAAGTACCGACCCCGGTGCTCATGGTCAGTTCGGCCACCCGCAAAGGAGCTGAACAGACGATCGAGGCCCTCTCACTCGGAGCTGTGGACTATATCACCAAACCTTCCGGGCCGGTCTCCCTGGATATCGGTTTGATCGGAAAAGAACTTATCGAAAAGGTTAAGACCGTTTATGCGGCTAAAATAAATATGATATCCAGAGCCAACGCCGCTTCGGAGAAATTCCGGAAAATAACCGAGGAGTTTTCCCAGGGGATGCCGGTTAGTCCAATGCCGGATCCGATCCCGATACCAAAGAAACGAAAGATAGAATTGATTGGAGTGGCCTCCTCGACGGGAGGGCCCGCCGCACTGCAAGTCCTTCTGAAGGGGCTTCCCTCTTTGCCTGTCGGGATGGTCATCGTCCAGCACATTGTTGAGGGTTTTTCCCAGGCCCTGGCCGAGAGACTGAATGGGCTTTCTCCGATGGAAGTGAAGGTCGCCGCCAGTCGAGAACCGATTCTCCCAGGCGTCGTACTCCTGGCCCCGGCCGGCCGGCATCTGAAGATTATCCGGGTAGGGGGAACTCTCTATGCTTTCTTGGACAAGGAGCCCTTAGACACTCTCCATCGACCTTCAGCCGACGTGTTGTTTTCCTCTATGGCTGAAATATGCGGTGCTAATTCTTGTGCCGTGATCATGACCGGGATGGGAGAGGACGGGGCTAAGGGGATCAAAAAAGTGAGAGACCGGGGCGGCATCACGATGGCCCAGGATGAAGCCACCTCGCTCATATTCGGCATGCCCAAATCCGCCATTGCCCAAGGAGGCATCGACATCGTAACGCCTTTGGATGGAATATCGAAAGAAATCCTTAAAACGCTCCAGCCTTGATGACCCAAGATGAAGATTATGAGACGTTGTTATAGAAAAACACAGGATTAAGGAACTATGCAATATGCTTGATAACCAGACTGAGTTGGCCACCTACAAAGAAATTTACGAACAATTGGTGACGTTGAAACACACCGTTTACTCTTGCACCGACATCTCATCTGATCTGGAATCCCTGGCTATTTTGTTTTCTCAAAAAATTGCCCTGATACAAGGGAACACGCCCAATGCTGTTTGGCTGATTGAAGGCACCACCCGAGCCGTAGAAATTGCCCTAAACGGTAACGGGGTTAGTGTCGGCCGGCGCCGGGAGTTGCCGTTAGAGCACGAAGTGTTACGTTGTGTCTTTGAGGAACAAACCGTGATGTGGCCGGCGAATCTCAACTCAGTCAGGGAAGTGTTTGTGCTCTTTCAATCACCTGTCCTTTTTCCGATTAAGAGCGGCCGAACAGTCTTGGGCTTTTTGGTGATAGATTTAGTCCGGCCTAATGAAGCCGATCTGCTTCAGTCAATTGCCCATTTCGCCGGTTTGATTTTCGCAGCCGGCCGCCTTTATCACGAGGCGGAAGAACAAAGGAAGGAATTGGAGGAGCAAAAAACGTTATTGAGCAGTACGGCCGAACTGTTGCTGACCCAGCACGGGCTCATGGTGTCGCTCCATAACGCAGCTCTGGATTTTGCTAACGCAAATGATCCGACTCAGGTTTTGCATTTGGTGACGGAATTATTGGTCACGGAGTTTGGAGCCGGCCGAGCCGCGGCATTCCTTTTGAGCCAGGATTCCCAAGAGATGATCGGGGTGTCGGAAAAAGGTGGGCTGGAGGGAATCGAGGGTCTGAAGCTGCCCTGGAAAAAAGAGGCCAGGATCGGGCAAGCCATCAAAACGAAAAGAATTTTTGGGTATATGGATCATCCCGGGGCTCTTGTCCTGGGCCCTAATGAACTGACCAACTGGATCATCTTTCCCGCCAAAGGTAGAGAAGATGTCCTGGGGGTGGTGATCGCGGAAATTAAGACCGAGGACAACCTGGATCCCATGGCTATCCTGGTGCATAATGCCAGTATGATGCTCGAAACCCTTTTGATGCTGGAGATGCAGAAACGATTATCAATTTTAGATTCTCTGACCGGTCTGCATAATCACCGTTATTTCGTCGAGCGGTTTCAAGTAGAATTCTCCCGGGCTAAACGCTACTTGACCCATCTGACCCTGATCATGGCTGATCTTGATTATTTCAAGCAGGTTAACGACGCCCATGGCCACGCCGTGGGTGACCAGGTCCTCAGAGAGGTGGCCGGAAGGATGAAGGATAAACTGCGTGATTCTGACATTATTGCCCGTTATGGAGGTGAGGAGTTTGTGGCTCTTCTGCCTGAGACCGACATTGAATCGGGAAGGACCGTGGCCGAAAAGTTGAGACGGGCTATATGCGAAGCACTCATAGAATCAGATGCCGGTTCTCTCCACATAAGCATAAGTATTGGAGTAACCAGCTACCCTGGGGAAGGTGTCGAGTCAAGAGATGTCATGTTTAAAAAAGCCGACCAGGCTCTCTACCTGGCCAAGGAGTCCGGCCGAAACAGAGTCATCGCCTTGCCGGCCCTGGCCCCGCCAACTCCAGGCAATGAACCGAATCAGGAAGCCGACCCGTTGACCGCACGACGAATACTTCCATAATTTGACTTCAATAGCTCTATAACCACGACATCGCGTCCACTCGGTTTCGCCTGTATGGGGTCATCGAATACTCAGCGGCCGGACGGGACAAGGCAAGGGAAGGGCGAAATGAAATTAGCCATGGTGGGTCTAGGACGAATGGGTATGAACATGGCCAGACGGCTTCTGCAGCGCGGCCATGAACTGGCGGCCTACAACCGCACCCCGGAGAAAACCGATGAAATAGTCAAAGCAGGTGCAACCGGCGTCTATGCCCTGGCCGATCTTCCGGCCGTGCTCGCCCCGCCGCGCCTGGTCTGGTTGATGCTCCCCGCCGGCGCACCGGTCGACCAACATTTGGAACAACTGGCCGGAATTCTCTCGGCTGGAGACACGGTGGTGGACGGTGGCAACACTCATTTTAAAGACGATATTCGACGGAAAGCAATATTATCCGACAAATCCATCAATTTCATGGACGTGGGAGTAAGCGGCGGCATCTGGGGGCTGCAGGAAGGTTACTGTTTAATGATCGGCGGCAGCCGGGAGAGTTACCAGGAGCTTGAGCCTGTTTTTGAATCCCTCGCCCCGCCGGATGGATATCTTTATTGTGGACCCACCGGGGCGGGCCATTTTGTCAAGATGGTTCATAATGCCATAGAATACGGTATGATGCAAGCTTATGCCGAAGGTTTCGATATCCTGGATAAGTCTCCCTACCGGGACTCGCTGAATTATAGCCGGTTAAGTCATCTCTGGAACCGGGGCAGCGTCATTCGGTCCTGGCTCCTGGAACTGGCCGAGTCGGCCTTTGCCCAAGATCCGGGGCTCGATGCGATTCGCGGATATGTGGATGATTCCGGTGAAGCCCGGTGGGCGGTCGATCAGGCCATGGAATCCGGCGTTCCGGCTTATGTCACCGCCCTGTCTCTTTTTGCCCGGTTTCGGTCTCGAGATGCGGATTCATTCGCAGATAAAGTTCTGGCCGCGCTCCGGCGTGAGTTCGGAGGCCATGCTGTCTTAACGGCGGCAAAGCCGGGCATCGATTGAGGTCCCTCGGATGATCAAGGATCTGCATGAGATAAAAATTTGTGCGAACTCGGTTGAACTGGCTGAAAGAGCGGCGGAACGGTTCGCCCAGGCTGCCGGAGGGGCGGTGGCCGGGCATGGGCGTTTCTGTGTGTGTCTCTCCGGTGGTTCAACTCCCAGGGCGATGTACACCAGGTTGGCCGAAGATCCCTGGCGGAGCCGGGTGCCCTGGCCGGCCGTTCACGTGTTCTGGGGGGATGAGCGGTGCGTCCCGCGGGACCACCCCGACAATCTCTACGCCATGGCGTGGGAACTGCTATTATCCCGGGTGCCGGTACCGGCTGAAAACATCCACCGGATGCCCGGTGAGGCCGAGAATCCGGAGACCGCGGCCGCCGCATATGAAGACCTGCTCAGAGAATTCTTCGGCCTGAAAATTGGCCGATCTCCCCGTTTTGACCTTATCTTGCTGGGTCTGGGGGCCGATGGACATACCGCCTCCTTGTTTCCCGGAACAGCCGGTCTAACAGAGACGCAACGCCTGGTCGCGGCCAATTATGTCCCGGTGTTGAACGCCCGGCGGCTGACCTTGACTCTCCCAGTGCTGAATAACGCGGCCCAGATCATGTTCCTGGTCACCGGGGCAAGCAAAGCCGAAGTTGTCCGCTCTTTATGGGGCCGGATCGGTGAAGATCAATATTTACCGGCCGGCTTGATCAACCCGCAGTCCGGCCGTGTGCTTTGGCTGATCGACCAGGCCGCGGCAAGTCTATTGGATCCGTCCTATTTAGGCTCGGCTGACGACGAGGCATGAAGGCTCTAAGATTTCTCGCTTCGCTTGAAATGACAGGGAAGCTTCGCACCAAAATGACCGAGACGTGAACCATCCGAAATGACAAAGGGGCCACATGCAAGCCGTCCACACCGCTGTCACTTCGGAGGTTGTCATTTCGAGCGAAGCGAGAAATCTTGACACGTGCTTGCCCTGTGCCTTCTCGAACAGTGACAATGATGACCGTTCATTGAAACCACCCAGGTCTCGCAACACGAAACCCGTAACCAGCACCAGGAGAATCCATGCCCGAGCAGAAATTGGACGAGCTTTGCGTCAACACCCTACGCTTTTTATCATTGGACGCGGTTCAGAAGGCCAAATCCGGTCACCCCGGCTTGCCTCTGGGCGCGGCCACCATCCTCTACGTCATCTGGGATCACTTTCTTAAAATCAATCCCCAAGATCCGGCCTGGGCGGACCGAGACCGGTTTATTTTGTCCGCCGGGCACGGCTGTGCCCTCCTGTACGCCATGCTGCACCTGACCGGGTTTGATCTCCCCCTGGAGGAACTGCAACGATTTCGCCAATGGACCAGCCGAACCCCGGGCCACCCGGAATACCGCCAAACTCCCGGGGTGGAAGCCACGACCGGCCCCCTGGGCCAGGGATTAGCCAATGCGGTGGGGATGGCCGCGGCCGAGGCGTCCCTGGCGGCGCGATTCAATCGACCCGGATATAACATTGTTGACCACTTCACCTATGCCGTGGCCAGCGATGGCGATCTCATGGAGGGCGTGTCCTATGAAGCCGCGTCTCTGGCCGGACACTTGCGGCTGGGCAAACTGATCGTGTTCTATGATAATAATCACATGACCATAGAAGGCGCCACCCGGCTTACATTCAGCGAAGACCGGACAGCCCGGTTTGCAGCCCTGGGCTGGCATGTGCAAGATGTGGCCGACGGAAATGATGTGGCGGCCCTGGATGCGGCGATTCAAGAGGCCCGCCGGGTGACGGATCGGCCTTCCTTTATTTCCGCCCTGACGCACCTGGGGTACGGTAGCCCGAACAAGCAAGATACCGCGGCCGCGCATGGGGAGCCATTGGGTCAGGAGGAACTGCGCTTAACTAAGAAGAACCTGGGGTGGCCGGAAGAACCGGCTTTTCATATCCCGGCCGAGGCCCTGACGCATCTTCGCCGGGTCGGGACCCGTGGCCAGGCCCAACAACAGGCCTGGTCTGCGCTTTTCCAGGAATATGCCGCCAAATTTCCGGATATTGCGGCCGAATTCCAGCGGCTCCGGGAGGGCCGATTACCTCAAAACTGGGATGTTGATTTGCCGAGATTCGCGGCCGGCTCAGGGCTGTTGGCCACCCGGACGGCATCGGGAAAAGCCTTGAATGCCATCGCTCGTCATGTCCCGGAGCTTATGGGCGGGTCCGCTGATCTGGCCCCCAGCACCGTCACCTTGATCGACGGGGCCGGCGAATTTGGACCGGATAACCCGGCCGGACGCAATATCCATTTTGGGGTGCGGGAACATGCCATGGGCAGCATTCTCAACGGCCTGGCCCTCCATGGCGGCGTTATTCCTTATGGGGCCACCTTCCTGATTTTCAGCGATTATATGCGTCCGCCCATGCGGCTGGCCGCGCTCAGCCGGCTCCACGTTATTTACGTGTTTACTCACGACAGTATCGGCCTGGGCGAGGACGGCCCGACCCACCAGCCGGTGGAACAACTCCTCGGGCTCAGGGGGATCCCTAATCTTCTGGTCATCAGGCCGGCTGACGCCAACGAGACTGTGGCGGCATGGAAAGTTGCCGTTGAACAACAGGGTCCGGTGGCCCTGGCCTTAACCAGACAAAAATTACCGGTCCTGGATCTGGAGACCTATCCTCAAATCCCGGACGGACTTCCCCGCGGCGGCTACATCCTGGCCGACGGACCGGACGGACGTAAGCCCGACCTGGTGCTGGTCGCCACCGGATCGGAAGTTCATCCGGCCCTGGCCGCCCGAGTCAGTCTGAGCGATCAAGGAGTGTCGGCCAGGGTGGTCAGCCTGCCTTGCTGGAATCTGTTCCAGGCTCAGCCGGCCGGGTACCGCGAGCAGATATTTCCCGAGGGAATTCCTATCCTGGCCGTGGAAGCCGGTGTCTCGCTGGGCTGGAAACCGTATGTGGGGCCGGGGATAGAAGTTGTGGGCGTGGACCGCTTTGGCGCATCCGCCCCGGGCGATGTGGTTATGGCCGAATATGGGTTTACCGTCGAACACATTTGCCGGCAGGCGATGAAGGTGATTAACCACAACCTGAGTTCGACGAGTTAGCTAAGCGATTAGTGTCAAAGGCCATGATTTAATCCGCAGATTACGCAGATTTGCGCAGATAAAAAAGACAAAACGCTTGCGTCCTAAGGCTTGCATCCAGGCCTCGGTCGGCCAAAGTTCAGCAAAAGTCAGCGTTCAATATTGCCGGTACACTTTCTCGCTGCTCCGATGATTGCACGCGCTGTAACTCTTTTTTTCATCTGCGTTAATCTGTTAAATCTGTGGATTATTCTTAACCCGAAAGGAAAGAGCATGGCCCGGTTGGAAGATATGCCGAAAGAACAAGCGGCCCACATAGCCAACCTGGACTGCCCGACCTATGTCACCCAGCCCTGGGTGGCCGGCCCGCCCCTAAGTCAACGCCGGGTGGCCTTGATTTCCACCGCCGGTCTGCACCATCGCCAGGATCGGCCTCACACCGGTCTGACTCCTGATTATCGCGTCATTCCCGGAGATATTGCCCCGCAAGATCTGGTCATGAGCCATGTTTCAACCAACTTCGACCGGACCGGTTTTATCCAAGATTTCAATTTGATCTTTCCATTGGAGCGGCTTCGGGAACTGGCCGACCAGGGGCTTATCGCCGGCGTGGCTGATTTCCATTACAGTTTCATGGGTGCGACCGATCCGCGGCAGATGTCCGGCCAGGCCGGGGAGGTGGCGCGGCTGCTCCTGAAAGATCAGGTAAACGCCGTGCTCCTGGTGCCGGTCTGACCTTTTTGCACGCGCGCCGTGGGCGGGCTGGCTCATTACCTTGAGTCCGAAGGCGTCCCCACCACTCAGATCAGCCTTATCCGAATGCACACGGAAAAGATCCGGCCGCCGCGGGCCCTGTGGGTCCCCTTTGAACTGGGCCGGCCCCTGGGTGTGCCGGGCGACCGGGCCTTCCAGGCCAGGGTGTTGCTGGCCGTCCTGCGTCTGCTGGAGGCTCCCTTCGGCCCGGTGCTGGAAGACTTTGCGGAGGAGGCGGCCCCGGCCGAGGCATCTTTCACCTGGGCCTGTCCTGTAAGCCTGCCCCCGCCGACGGAGCCGGAGACGGAAACCGGACAATTGGCCGCCGCCTTTTTGGATGAAATAGAACATCTGGCCACCTGGTATCATCAAGCGGTTCGGCGGCAGCCTGAGGTCATGGTCGGGGCTAGCGGCCTGGAGCCGCAGGCCATCGGCCGGTATCTGGGCGGCTTTCTGGCCGGCCGGGTCCCGCCGAATCCGCGGCCGGAGCTGTCCTGGCCCTGGCTGGTCAAGTTGGCCGTAGAGGATCTCAAAGCATATTATTTCAAGGCAGTCACCGCCCAGCCCGGCCAGGGGGATCCCGGCAGCGCCAGGCTGACTGACTGGTTCTGGGGGGAGACCATGGCCGGCCGCGTCCTGCTTAAGCTGTATTTTATCCTGGCCGAGTTAGATGATCCCGAGGGACATTTTTTGGCCAGATACCTCCTGGTGCCCATGTCGCAGATTCACCGTCTGCATCGCCGGGTCCACTAGCCCATCTCGTTACTGGTGAGGCGTACTGGAACGAAGAGACACTATAATGAATGATTTCAGGAACAACCTGTAACATGCAACCCAATGTCATTGACTTAAGCGTGCGAACAATCGTGCCAACTTTTTTAAAATAGACCATTCCGAATAAGCCCCAACGGGGCGCTCTAGGTTAGCCCAGGGCAACGCCCTGGGAAATACGGCAGGTTACGTGTCAGCAGAATGGTCAGGAGG
>JADFXY010000112.1:0-7466 GCA_015233355.1 Deltaproteobacteria bacterium
GCTAACATAGAGCGCCCTTTCAGGGCTTAATCGGAATAGACTATTTCTTAGAATATGATCCGATGACCTTGCGACCTTAAGTCAATGACATTGCGTTGCGTGTTACGGGTTGCGGGTTTCTGGTTGTGCTGATTGTTTTCAGCCAAAACGTGTAAACAACAAGAGACTTTTTTTGAAGGCATCAAATATACGACGCTGATCATATCTAAACAGACGGGAGAGAATCTCTATCCGTCGTCGTTATCCTTAAATAATAATATAGGGGGGAATGTAAGATTATGTTTTGGGTGCGACTAAGTCGGAGTCAAGAAGGTATGATTAGAGTCAACGATGTTTAACAGCCGGCACCGGCTCATCTCCCGGCTGCGGCCTGTTCCCCCTTGCGACTGACCACCTGTCCGCCACCCAGGTAAACCCCTCCGGTGAGGTAGGTCACCCTGGCAGACTTGGCGGTTGATAAGGATATATTGGGCAGGCTGACTTCGAAATTCGCGGTGCCGCCGGCCGCCAATTCGCCTAAATATATCTCGGTTTCCTGGGAGGAGACACTGACCAAGAACTTAACGGCCCGATAATCCAACCGGCTGGAATTGATGATCAGACCGGACAGTCTAATTCCAGTCCCCTGGGAGTAGGCCATCAATTGAGCGACAAGAAAGGTTTCGTCAATTCTTTGCATGTCCTTGTCGTTCAACCGAACCATCCCTTTATTCTTGATGTTCTCAACGATGTAATCTTGAATAACGGACTGACTTTTTTCTAATAGTTTTCGGGCTTCCTCGATTAGAGTCCGGTCATGGCCGAGCTGAACCATCTGCCTGTCCATTCCATGGGTCAACTGCATCGCCTGCTGGTCCAGAAAAGCCATTTTTTCGACCAACGGGGCCACCTCCATGCGCAAAAATAAGAGCAGACCAACGCAGATCAAAGACAAAATAATCGACCCCATAATGACCAATGCCCAGGGGTGAAACTTACTGCGTTCGTCAGAATCCGGCGAGGACATGTGAGGCACCTCTCTCCCGGTTGCTGGTTATTTCATCACTCGTTGAGGACAACCGGCAACGGGCAACGGGCAACAAGTAACAAGTAACAAATCACCAGAGACTCATAATCCAATCCGCTGTAAGAGTTGGACTCCCCGGCGGACTTCTTCAGCCGTCACCCTCCGGCTCACCTCCATCACCCGGCGGGGGATGTCCTTCAGGTGTTCGGCCAACTCCTCAAAATTCACGTCCCCGCAGCCTGGAGCCAAATGATCCCGGAATCCTTGAGTATCGTGCAAGTGGAGGCCCAGCGTGCGGCCTTTGTATTTCTCAAGTGTCTCGCGTTGAGAAGGACCACCCAGCAATTCCCCCACTTGAGCGTGGCCGACGTCGTGCCAATACCCCAGAGGAGCGCCGTCAAAAGTTTTCAAGATCAGGTCAAGTTCCTCATAAGTTGGGAGGTTCCTAAGGTGATTTCTGTTTTCGAGGCCAAGGTGAACGTGCAGCCCGACCGCGGCGTTGACCAGCCGATCGAGACTGGACAGGAGGGCATCCAGGTGCTTGGGGGCCTTGGCCCGGCGCTCCGGAACCGGCTCGGCCACCCTGAGCCGGGCTTCTTCTATGGTAATTTCCTTTTTGAAAAAGGCTGTCCGGACCTCCGGCAAATTTGTGTCCATGTCCACCTGCCCCAAATGGAGCACCACCACTTCCACCCCCAGATCGTTGGCCTTCTCCAGGGTGCGGGTGGTCCACTTGACGGCTTCCTTCCGGATGTCCCGATCCAGGTCGGCTAAGGAGAATAAATCCCCGGAAGCCTTATCCGGCGGGATGTCCGGCGGGGTGGGACAAAAATTATGAAGGCTGACGATGGGTCGACGAGATGTTTTAAGCAACGGAACCAATTGGTTGAACACCGGTGAAGAGATCCGGTATTCCAGTTCCAAGGCGTCGACACCCGACTCATCCATGGCCGTCAAAAGCCCTTCTCCGCTGGTCGCCCCCATTGCCCGCCAGGCCGTGGAAATACCTATCATGAACACGCCGCCGCAGGCCGGCTCGTTTCCGGTTTCCAGAACGGAGAAATAGCCCGCAATTTTTGAATGATCGCAGGCACCTCTGCCAGTACGAAATCAATCTCTTCTTCGTTATTATAGTAGCTCAGGCTGAACCTGATGGACCCGTGCGCGGCGGTGAAGGGAACGCCCATGGCCCGCAAGACATGGGAAGGCTCCAGGGACCCCGAAGTACAGGCTGAACCTGAAGAAGCACAAATGCCCAGTTTATCCAGCATCAGTAAGATAGACTCACCCTCAATAAATTCAAAGGAGATGGACAGAGTATTGGGCAAGCGGGGCGCACCGCCGCCATTGATGAAAACATTTGGGACAGTGCTCACCAATCCTTTTTCCAATTTGTCCCGGAGGGCCTTGACCCGGGTGTTTTCGTCTTCCATCCGATCCACGGCCAGCCGGCAAGCCACGCCTAATCCAATGATATATGGCACATTTTCTGTGCCGCTACGCAGCCCTCGTTCTTGATGACCACCAACCATAAAGGGGGTGAAGCGAGCGCCCTTGCGTTTGTACAAGACCCCGATGCCTTTGGGTGCATGGAGTTTGTGACCGGATAACGACAGGAAATCAATCTGGCTTTTTTTTAGGTTGATGGGGATCTTACCGGCCGCCTGAACCGCGTCGGTATGGAACACCGCGCCCCGGCTTTTGACCAGTTCCGCGATTTCTTCCACGGGAAAAACAACCCCGGTTTCATTGTTGGCCCACATCAGGCTGACCATGGCCGTGTCGTCGGTCAAAGACTTTTTTAGTTGCTCCAGATTCAGCCGGCCTTCTCGGTCCACCCCCAGTTCAGTCACTTTATACCCGGCCTTAGTCAAGTATTTTGCCTGGTTAAGTACGGCTGGATGCTCCACCCGAGAAATAATCACATGCTTCTTTTCCGGATAGGAGGCCAGAGTCCCCTTAATGGCCGCATTGTCACTTTCCGTACCGCAACTGGTGAAGATGATTTCACTGGGATCGGCTCCCAGCAAAGCCGCTGTCTGTTCCCGCGCAAGCTGAAGTTTTTGGGCCACCTGACCGCCAAAGGAGTGCATACTCGAAGGGTTACCATAAAGCTCGGAGAAATATGGCTGCATGGCATCAACCACCATCGGATCTACCCTGGTCGTGGCGTTGTTATCTAGATAAATTACCTTCATTAAGACACCTCCTCCACCACCAGATCATCTTCAATAAGTTCCCGGAGCTTTGTTTCCACATAGTCTTTCAGAGTCACCTGGGAGGCCGCACAGGTGGAACACGTACCCCGGAGGGCCACCAGGACCCGCTTGCCTTCGATATCCACCAGCTCAATATCACCGCCGTCAGCTTTGAGGGCCGGAGAGATTTCCCGGTCCATGACTTCTTGGACCAAACGAATCCGCTGAATATTGGTTAGTTTCCGATCCGGTCTGGTGGGGATGGTCTGGATTTCTTTGGCAGCCAGCACCTGGGCCAGGATATCTTCAATCTTCTGGTGGCACGATTCACAGCCGCCGCCGGCCTTGGTGAAATTGGTCACCTCTTCCCTGGTGGTCAGTTTGTTTTCTTTGATCACCCGGATAATTTCCTTGTCGGTCACGCCGAAACACTCACAAACGATGTTCCCTTCCGTCTCTTTCTTAATCGGAATACCCCGATAATTGGCGATGGCAGCTTGCAGGGCTTCCTGGCCCATAACTGAGCAGTGCATCTTTTCCTTGGGTAACCCGCCAAGATACTGGGCTATTTCTTTATTTGTAAGTTTTTCCGCTTGTTCTAAGGTCATGCCCTTGATTATTTCCGTCAAAGCCGAAGATGAAGCAATGGCCGAGGCGCAGCCAAAGGTCTGGAACTTAGCCTCCTTAATCCGTTTATTTTCATCGAGCTTAAAGGACAACTTGAGCGCATCGCCGCAAGCCAGCGAACCGGCTTCCCCCACACCGTCTGGTTCTTCCACCACGCCGACGTTCTGAGGGTTTTCAAACATTTCCTTAACTTTATCGGTATAATCCCACATATTGAATTCCTCCGGGGCTGGAATCAAAAAAGAAACAAAGCTATCATCACAGTGTCAAATAAAGAGGTGATGACAAGTCGTTGCCGGCCGCAACCGGCAACCCGGACCCGGCTTAATGCTCGGCACCCGGCTGCACCAGTTCAATCAGGACTCCGTAGGTCCCCTTTGGATGCAGAAAGGCCACTTTGGTCCCATGGGCGCCGGGGCGGGGCTTTTGGTCGATCATGGCCACGCCGCGGCCCTTCAGTTCCTCCACGGCAGCCTCGATGTCATCAACTTCAAAGGCAATGTGATGAATGCCTTCACCTTTCTTTTCGATGAATTTACACATCACCCCTTCAGCCGTGGTGGATTGGACGCATTCGATACTGGTATCCCCAACTGGAACAAAGGCGATCTTAAGCTCGCCCAGCATTTCTTCTCCCTTGATTTCGAGGCCGAGTTTGTCAGTGTAGAGCGATTTGGCCATGTCCACGTCTTTGACTGCCAGGCCGATATGTGAAATCCGGTTTATTTTCATTTTAATCTCCTCGTCGATGGAGCAAAACGGTTTTATGACATTATTCAGATAAGTTGCCGGACACTCGCGGAAAAATTTTCCTTATCGCCGGGTTTACGTATCAGGCCTGCGGCGTCCTTAAGGCCCGTCAACCTCTTTAAGATTATAAAGAAACACCGCCGGATGTCAAGTGATCTTTGGCCAACCCGCCAATGTTGTTTAATTAAGGGACAGGGTAATCGAATCTGATTATAATAAATGACCAATTCCGATTTAGCCCTGAAAGGGCGCTCTAGGTTAGCCCCTTCCGCTCTCTGCTTTTCCGGCGCGCCCTCTGAGGTTTCTTTTTTCTCGCAATGCTGAAATCCGGCATCGGATTATTGCAGCTCTCCCCATCTAAAAGAATAAGCGGCATACCTGATTTCAAGTCCTCCAAGATCTCGGCCACGGTACTTTCCCAGCCTGGTCCAATCAACAATTCCATCAGACCGGTCTCCGCATCAATTGTGCGCAGCACGGCGGCGTCGTCGTAGGATTCGATAATAGATTTCAAAAAGACGATATCACTCTTAGATATTCTTAATTTCAATCTGGTGGTTTGGTTAGGAAGACTCACAAAATATTTCTCTTGGTGATTCATTTCGTTATGCACCTGATTGGATGGATTAACGGATCCTAACCCCATTTTAACTTGGTTCTCAAAATCTTAAAATAGCCGCTGGAGGGTGACTTGACCAGGTTGATGCGGCTTTGTCCTTGACGCACCACAACGTGATCACCTGGTTTGAGGCTCAGACCAACCTGGCCGTCGTAGGTAATATAAACATGTTCCGCAGCCCGGTCAATCTCGATCCTCACCACCGACTTATCCGGAATAATCAGTGGTCTGTTCGACAAAGTAAAGGGGCAGATCGGAGTCAAGATGATGCTTTCCAGGGTCGGATAAAGAATTGGACCACCTGCAGCCAAATTGTAGGCGGTGGAACCGGTGGGGGTCGAGATGATCAAGCCGTCGGCTCGGAAGGTGGTCACGAATTCATCGTCGATGCTCGCGCCCAGCTCCATTATTCGGGCGATGGCCGCCTTATTGATAACCACGTCATTGAGGACGGTATTTAGGCATTGGACCTCATCGCCCCTGACCACTTCAGCGTCTAAGGTCATCCTGGATTCAATGGAAAAATCACCGGAGATAATCCGAGGCAGCGTCTGGTTCAGTTCCTCCAATCCAATCTCCGTCAAGAATCCCAACCCGCCCAGGTTGACTCCGAGAATCGGCGTTCCGGCCGCGCCCACCCCCCGGGCCGCGCCAAGCAAGGTCCCGTCTCCGCCGAGCACCACAATGAGGTCGGCTTGCCAGTCGAGTTTCGCTTCTTCAGGCTGTCCTTCTTGCCGGCAAGGATGGGTGGGGTAGGACTTAATGATATGGGTGGAGACGTTATGGTCCCGAAACCAGGCTTGCAGCGACCGGGCTGTTTCCCAGGCCGACCGGTGATTTATTTTAGGTAAGATGGCCACGTGATTAATCATTGTTCCGCCTATTTTCGGCTTAAGGTAACGGCGTACTCCACCAGGCTGGTGCCGCCGCCGGTGAATCGAGTCGTCTGGTCAAGGGTCCCGGTCACTCCGGGGGCGACGTCGAGGACTATTCTGATCCGCTCAGGTTTACTATGCTTGCCGAATCGAATATTTTTCAGCAGTGTGCTTATGGTCTTGATATCAGATAACGGCAGACGAGACGCCACTCCGGGCAGGTCTAAGTAGAACCTGGGGCCGGGATTATCTCCTTCTATGTAGTTCAACGCCAGAGGAATGTTGCCGGTTAGATAGATCAGGACCAGGACCTTTTTATCTTTGACCAGGTAACAGGGCAGTTCCCAAAGAGTTGTTTTCTTGCCCCCGGCCCGGATGGACTGGGTCAGTTCACCGGTCAACTTGTCAACTCCAGCCCGGTACTCCCGCCGGCGGGTCTCATCAGTATCAATCTCCGCGGCTCGGCCGAGATAGGCGATCGCGGCCAACTTCCTCTCCATCCGGTCGTACAGCTTAGCCAGGGTGACCATGGCGTTTATATAATTCGGGTCCACGGACAGGGCGGTCTGAAACTCCAACACCGCCTCATCTTGTTTCCCCAACATGACATAAGCATTCCCCAGGTTGTTATGGGCCGAGGCGTAGCCGGGATTTAACCGGACGGCTTCCTGAAACTCGGTCAGCGCCTCCTGGTGTTGCCGCAGGTTGCTGTATAAAACACCCAAATTATTGTGGGCATTGGCCGAATTCGGATCCAACTCCAGAGCTTTCCGGTACTTCTCCAGCGCCTCTTGAGTTTGTCCGAAATGCTTCAGAATATAGCCCCACATCAAGTAACGCATGGAAGATGGAGGACATTCGGGACTCGGCTCCTGAACGGATTTCCGGGCCTCGGCAAAATTGTTCTGATTGATCAGGGCCTGCACCTGGAGATCGAATTCCGCGCACTTATCAGCCGCGGCCCCGACGCCGGCGGCCAATCCCACCAACCACCAGACAGCCAACATACCGGCACCAATGCGAGAATAGAGGCGAAGCGGCATCATAGTCAGATGGTGTCACTCCTTAAGAAAATGCTGATGATACTCAGGCTCGGTCAAGTGGCGTTTCAAAATTGTACTGACAAAATTGAAAATATCGCTGAGTTCTTGATCACTGAGGCGGTCCCGCAATTGAGCCATTAAATTATCATCCGATAATTTCTGGAGATAGACGATCACGGTATTCTCGTCTATTTTTCGATCCAAACCGAATCCCAAAAGCCCATTATAGGTTTCCACAAAGGTGTGGGAATGCTTAGCCAAGACACTTCTCCTTAAACTTGTTTCTGGTTGCTTGTTTCTTGTTGCTCGTTGCCGGTTACTCGCCAAAAACAACCGGCCAGGCTGGAT
>JADFXY010000112.1:7499-11732 GCA_015233355.1 Deltaproteobacteria bacterium
TTTCGCCGCCAGTCGCCGGACCTGGAGTCCCAGGGTGTCGGCTTCCGTTTGATTAAGACATGATACACTCAGGCCGAAACGAAAAAAATCAGCCAGAGAGTGATCCAGAGACAATTGATGGACATAAGGGCGGCCGGATGATCGCTTCGGCGTTAAAAATGCGGATAAGGATGTTTTGATATAATTCATCAATTCATTGATCAACGCCAAACCTGCAGGTCCGGCCAAAGACGGCACCCCATAAATAGAGATAATCTGCTCCACCAAAAAAGCATGGCTTCTGGGCCGGGCAGCCATAGACAGAAAAGGATAGGCAGTTATCAGCTCCCGGCCGGCCATTGATTCGGGGCCGGAATGAGCCGCCATGGCGGATAAGACCCCCGGCCCAAAATTCAACACCCGAAACAACGGATTCATCAGGTTGCTTGAATATTCAAAAGAATCTAACCCATTAGCCAAACCCAGCCAAAATCGGCGGTGTTCGGCGGTGAGCTGATCAAAAATTTTGGCTTCCAGGCAGAATTCCCGGGCGCATTTGTGACCGTAATCGATGCGGCCCCGGAGATCTCGGCCCCCATTTTGAACCGGATGGAGCAAACACCCAGCCAGCTTGAATGCCCTATCCAGGTAGCCCAAAGCCCAGCAATTAAATCCGGTGATGGGCTTGAGAGACAAATCCGTGGGATCATACCGGGACGTATTGTCGCGCAATTCCCTGGCCAGGAACAAGCGATGGGGATAATGGTCGTATCCCGAGGCCCGAACGGGCGGGCAACACCGAAAGCATGACTTTTGGCCGTCAGGGAAACATAAGCTGGACTGGTTCATGGACGATCTGGACCCGGAAAAAAGCGATAAAAGCAGAATGATGAACTTCGCTGCTTCCTCTTGTCATTTCGGCTTCCTCTTGTCATTTCGAGCGAAGCGAGAAATCTTAAGATTCCTCACATTCGTTCGGAATGACAAGGTGAAAATCGTTGTTTTGCGGCCTAAGGCGGCGCGGCGTTAGGCTTTTTCCTGAAATGAGAGAATTAAGCACGTAGTAATAACCCGCATCAGCCGCCGGATCAAAATGACCAAGTCAGCCGGAGAGCGGCGCCACCGGAGGGGTCCGGGGCTACCGAGACTCGAAGTTGCTCCTTTAAGCGATCGAGAAACTGTTGCTGAAGATTTCGATTGTATTTTTGAGCGCTGTTGACCGCATTAAAAATATTCCCGCCATACCACCCCATTTCTATCAACAATAGGATGCCGCCCACCACATACGATTCTTGCCGTAAGGATTCCACAGTCCCGGCTATGAAGGCGCCGTTCAGCAGGAAAGACATGGCCGCGTCCCGGGGCCGGTCGCAATATATTTGCCCCAGTCCGGGCAGGACTCCCGACATAATGCCCGCGGCGACCGGAGACTTAAGGGGCAACTCCTGTCCCGCCGGGATGGCGGTGGCCAGCAGCGCGGCCTGGCGGCCATATTCCGGACCCGTGACCGTGCTGAACTCTTTAGCCGCCTCAAGCCAACGGGATTGCCCGGCGCGCACCCAGCCGAGAAGATATCGGGCCCGGTCCTTAATCCCGGCCGGATGAGGGAGAGACGACAGATCGGAGCTGATCAGGTCTTGATACACGGTTTCTGCTTTTGACCATTCGGCATTGGCTTCGTAACAGGCGGCCACAAAGAATATGGACTCCACCGTCCAGTGATCCGCCGGTTTTTGGCCGGCCAGTTCCGTGAAACCGGTCAGGGCCTGGTCGAATCGTTTCATCCGAAAATCACATAGAGAGATTCTAAAACGAGCTTCCCCAACTCGGGCATGGTCTGGAAAAAGGAAGATAAACCTTTTGAATTCTACCTGGGCGGTGTCCCATTCCTCTTTGTTCAACAGGCTTTGGGCAAAATCGAAGAGCTTATCCGGCGGCCCGGTTACCGGAGTATCCAGACAAAAACCAGATGGCAGAGGGACCATCATGGCCTCGCCGAGAAAAAGCAACGGGACAATGACCAGGATCTGCAGGAGGCAGGTGAGGCGCTTAGCGGCCATGGACATTGCCCTCCCAAAAGGCATGGGGCACCATCGGCAGCGGCCGGGGCGGCCGGTCCTGGAGCCAGAAATCGTTTTGTTTCAGGGGATCATAGGCCCGGTATTGGCCATCTACCTTAATTTCCGGATGATCCCGCATGTCCTGGCTTTCTCTGATGAACCGGTCAGCGATTAAGAGAGTTCCCCACCAGGCCCCGTGAATTTTCAGGGCCTCTTCTCCAAAATGACTACAACTGGGATACATGGGGCAATGGGTGTAACCCAGGGGTGACGCATATTTTCGGAAGGCCCGGATTGAGGCCGTCAGGCCGCGGACCGCCGGCCCAGCCTGGTCTTTTTCAGCCGGGACAAGAGAGGACGGAGGCACCGCAGCACCGACTCGTCCTGGGGATTCCTGGGGTGGTCCGGCCCAAAGATTGTCCGGAGACCGGCTCAGGCAGAGGCTCATCAGGATGGCCAGGGCAATCAGCGGTCGGCTAATCTTAGTCAGCCGCGGCGACATGGCCTCAGGATGAAAATAACTTGAAATAATATAAGAAAATCGTCGACCGTCATTTTTTCCTTTGAGACAAAAACGATATAATTGCATTAGCCTGGTCATCGTTGATCCAGCCTGGTTGTTTGGAGGCCATGGTTTTGACGGTGGATTGCCACCTGGCTGGAGTTTTATCCGCAGCCCAGACGCGATCCAGGCTGTGGCAATGGGTGCACTTAATGGGAACCAGCGATTTGCCTTCGGCCACCTGGTCTTCCCCGGCAGACTGCCCGGCGGCGGACCCATCTTGATCCGCCTCTATCAAACCATAACCGGCGGTTAGCATGATCAACAGAAATGACGTGGTGACTATGATCAGACCCAGGGTCGGCAGGGTGCCCATAAACGACTTGTATCTTCTGACGAACAGCACTTTGATAGTCAATAACGGAAATAAAAGAAGACCGAACAGGGCGTGAGTAAAGGGCCTGACCTCTAATTCTACAGTCGTGCCGTATATTCTATAGACCATGCCACTCAAGAAGAGCAAGTAAACCAAAACAAACGCCCAGCCCAATCTCTTGTGCCAAAGGCGGTATCCGGCTGGGTTGGACACTTTGTCTTTGCGGCCGATTACCTCCAACATTAACCAGGCGACAATAATGCCCAGAGCTAAAAATAAAAATCCACCTATGGTGCTGATCATGTCTGTCCTCGTGGTGGGTTATAAGAATAATACGGCCTAACCTCAAGGTGGGTGAACCAGGAACCATTTTGTCTAATTAGACCGACAGTTCCATAAGGTCATGGGCCAGGATGATTTCACCGGAAAATGCCCGGCGGGCCGGGGTGAGCAGATCATGACCATCGCACTCAGGGTAAAAGTGGTTAAGAATCAATGTCTTTACCCCAGCTTCAGCGGCTACCCGACCGGCCAGGGACGGCGTCATATGTCCCTCTCCCGCCAAGCCCTCAGGGAAAGAACACTCACACACCAGCACATCGCCATGTCGAGACAATTCCACTAACCGCGGGTCATAAGATGTATCACCGGAAAAGATAACTGCAGTCCCTTGGTGGTCTTCTATCCGGTAAGCCAGCGACGCGGGGGTATGGTCCACGGGCGCACTGGTCAACGTAAAATTCTTGAATGTTGTGGTACTTGGTTTGTCGTTAGCCAGTTCCAAGATATGAAGCAGATGTTCGGGCAGAGTGACCCATTTCCCCCAGGCCGCCTGCAATCCCAGGTAAAACTTTTCCAGCCCCGCCGGCCCGATCAGATTGAACGGTGTTCTTTGGGCCAACACCAGGGGGGAGCGAACGGCAAAGAGGAAGGCCGGCAAGTCACTGGTATGGTCATTGTGAAAATGGGTGATTAAAATTTGACTCACCTGGTTCAGGCTCCATCCGGCCTGGGCCAGGCGGTGCAATGCCCCCGGTCCCAGGTCGATGATTATGGTCTCATCATTGACTCTGACCAGGTTGGACGAGGCGGTTCGGTCCGGCCTGGGGATGGCGGTGCCCGACCCCAAGATGGTCAAGGTGATGGCCATAAATCGCCCCTGTTTCTGGTTGCATGTTACCCGTTGCATGTCAATGTCATTGACTTAAGGTCGCAAGGTCATCGGATCCTATTCTAATAAATAGTCTATTCCGATTAAGCCCTGAAAGGGCGCTCTATGTTAGCCCAGGGCAACGCCCTGGGTAGGGGCGGCGACT
>JADFXY010000113.1:0-11694 GCA_015233355.1 Deltaproteobacteria bacterium
CATCTGGGGCAGAGCTATTGAGGAGAAAAATATCCTGATCTCCAACGAAGGTCCTTTCAACACACCTCCTGGCCATGTTCCGATCAAGAATACCATGGTCGTTCCAATCGTATTCCGTGATGAGGTGATCAGCACCATACACATAGCGAATAAACCAGGTGGGTATAGCGAGGAAGACCGAGTGATATTGGGGATGGTTGCGAACCAAATCTCCCCGGTCCTCAATGCCAGAATACATAGAGACAGACAAGACAAAAAGCGCGAGCTGGCTGAGGAGGCGCTGCGTAAAAGCGAATCTCAGTTAAGGGCTATATTTGATTATACCGGCGTTTCCATTACCTTGTCAAGTAACGGGCGGTGGGTGAAATGGAACCGAACTTTTGAAGAAATGACTGGGTATACTTCTTCAGAACTTCAACATCTCTCTGTTTTAGACCTGACGCATCCGGATGATATCGATATTTCTAAAAAGCACAGAGCAGACTTGTTGGCCGGCCGGATAGATTCATACCGGCTGGAAAAGCGATACATCCATAAGAACGGCCATACCATCTGGATTGATTTACTGGTCACCCCAATAAGAAATGCAGATGGGGAAATTGTTAACCTGATTGCCACTTCAACAGACATTACTAACCGGAAGCGGATTGAAGAAGAACTGCGTCAGGCAAAACAGATAGCAGAGGAAGCCAACCGATCCAAGAGCAGCTTCTTAGCCAATATGAGTCACGAAATCCGGACTCCCTTGAATGGTATCATCGGTATGACCGAGCTGGCCATGGAGACTGAGCTTTCTCTGGAGCAAAGAGACTATCTGGATATGGTCAAGATTTCCGCCGATACGTTATTGTCGCTGATTAACGACATTCTTGACTTCTCTAAAATCGAGGCCGGACGATTAGATATCGATACTATTAATTTTAAATTGCGGGACAGCTTAGGCACGATGATGAAAGCTTTAGCCGTCAAAGCCCATGAAAAGGGGTTAGAACTGGCTTACCGAATTGAACCCGATGTTCCGGATAGGTTACTGGGCGACCCATCCAGAATAAGACAAGTGGTACTTAATCTTATTGGGAATGCAATAAAATTCACTGAGGCCGGAGAGGTGGTTTTAGAGGTTGAGTCATCTTATAAGGCAAATGATGAGGTTGTGCTCCATTTCAGCGTCAGAGATACCGGGATCGGTATTCCGGAAGATAAAATAGAGAGGATATTTGAACCGTTCACTCAAGCCGACGGCTCCACCACTCGTGAATATGGCGGGACCGGACTGGGGCTGACCATATGTTCCAGGTTGGTTTCCCTGATGGGAGGTAGAATTTGGGTAGAGTCGGAAGCAGGACAAGGGAGTACGTTTCATTTTGATATCCGAGCAGGCATTTCCAAGGGAGAACTAGCCGAAACAATACCTATAAAGATAGGTCAGTTGCGGGGATTAAAGGTCTTGGTCGTTGATGATAATGCCACCAACAGGTTAATTTTAAAGGAGATGTTACAAGGCTGGGACGTAAAGCCCACATTGGTGGATAACGGCTTTGCCGCACTGGATGCCCTGGAACAAGCCAAAGAAAATAATGAGCTGTTTCAACTGGCTATTCTCGATTCATTTATGCCTCAAATGGACGGATTTGAACTGGCTAAAAGAATCAAAGGCCACCCTATTAATGGAAACATCAAAATGATCGTGCTTACGTCAGCCTCTCAACGGGGTGATGCCGAGCGATGTAAAGAATTAGGCATATCAGCCTATCTCACCAAACCGGTGGGACATTCGGATCTACTGGATGCAATTTTGACCGTACTCGGCACCCCCATGCCCGACGCTGATAAAACATCTCTGGTGACACGTCATTCCTTAAAAGAAAGCCGGACTAAGTTAAAAATTCTCTTGGCGGAGGACAATCTAATCAATCAAAGATTAGCCCAGGCCATACTCGAGGGTAGAGGTCACTCTGTTTCAGTCGCCAATAACGGCGCTGAAGCCATAAGTAAGCTGGACGTGTTTAAATTTGACATGGTGTTGATGGATGTTCAGATGCCGGTGATGGATGGAATCACAGCGACTGAAAGGATCAGAGAAAAAGAGAGGTTGACCGGAGGACATGTCCCCATTATCGCCATGACGGCATTTGCGATGAAAGGAGACCAAGAACGCTGCCTTGAAGCCGGGATGAATGGCTACATTACCAAACCGATTAATCCAAAAGAGGCTATAAGGTATATTGAGTCCTTAGCTCCTAAGCCTAAAGAAATTGAACAGGCCGAAGAGCATCTTGAGCCAAACAAGGCTTTCGATAGTGATTCCTTTATGGACCGGTGTGATAATCGCCTGGAGTTGGCAACCGAACTGATAACGGGTTTCTGTGATAACTATGCAAAATACATCGATGATATACATGACGCGATTGAATCTGATAATCCGGAAAAGCTTTATCATTCCGCCCACTTCTTTAAAGGAACATCAAGCATGTTTTCGGCTCAAAGAACTGTTGAACTAGCTCGGGAGTTGGAGCTTATGGGCAAGAATAACCAGTTAAACAAATCGAAAGAAGTGTTTGACCAATTAGTTAAAGAAGTGGAAATAGTTGTCATTGAATTGAAGAAATTTATTTCATAACCGTTAGATAGTCTTTCTGTCGGTAAGCTTGGTGCTGGAAAGAAATGAGTGGTAAGAGCTTATCCTGTGGAGGTTATTTCTTGACTTCAGGGGGACCTCGGATACACTTAAAAGCGAGAGCTACTATTTTGGACTTCGGCAAATGACTCCGTGATTTTCTAAATCGGAAGAAGCACCTTACGCCAATCCGACATGATTAGCCAGGTTGTTTACCTAAAAAATAAATAATTTTTGTCTCATTAGCCGATCAATCGATTATTTTATTTGACTTTGGCCGAATAGGTGTGTATACACTCATATCGCCAACCCTTCCACCAGGGGAGGCACCATCCGGGTCGATGATCCGGGACGAAGGCCGGATATAAATCTTTTGAGCTTCTCTCCGGCCTAAACCGAATCGTTACGGGGCACCGCCTCTAAAGGTCTTGCAGGATTCAGGCTTCATGGAAGAGACACCAAAAACATTGGACGGGCCTAGATGCCGCGAGATAGGACGGACTTGCGCCTGCTACAACCTGCGCCGGGCCGCCCGGTCCATCACCCGGCTGTACGATGATTTCCTGAGACCAAGCGGCCTTAAGACCACCCAGTTTTCCGTGCTCATGACCACCAAAATGTGTGGCCCAGTGACCATCACCAAGCTGGCTGACCTGACCGTGACGGAACGGACTACCCTGACCAGGAATCTGACCATCCTTGAGAAGAAAGGCCTTATCCGGATCGAACCGGGCTTAGACCGCAGAGAGCGTCAGGTGGCTCTTACGGAGGCAGGCCATGAGGCATTGGTCAAAGCCATACCCCTGTGGGAAACGGTTCAAGAGCATGTTGAGAAAGGACTCGGTCAAGATCGTTTGATCAGTTTTCTGACCGAGTTGCGGGGGATCGTGGCCTTGACCCGTTAAGCGGGACCATGGCGGGTCCTTTTTTTTGGAGAAATACGTGCAGATACACTGGATTGCCATAGCCCCGATGAACAAATACAGGAGGCCATGCCCATGAATGCCGGATCCAACCTTAACCTACAAGACCAGATTCAGATGTTCCGGAATGGTTCCATCCCACCGGCACCAATTGCCAAACTGATCGGCTTTACCATCAGTTCAATTGGTTCCGGGCAGGCGACCATCGAGTTCGAAGCGACCGAACATCATGCCAACCCCATGGGAACCCTGCACGGCGGCGTCCTCTGTGACATCAGTGACGCGGCCATGGGCCTGGCCTATGCCGGCACATTGAACGAGGGAGAGAGCTTTACCACGTTGGAGCTCAAGATCAATTTTCTCAAACCGTTCTGGAGGGGAAAGCTTCGCGCCGAGGGCAGCGTGGCCAGTGCCGGTAAAACCGTGGGTCTGGTCATGTGTGATGTGTTTGACAGCAAGGACCGGCTTGTTGCCCGGGCCAGCAGCACCTGCATGACATTACGGGGCAATATGGCGGAAGGCCGATAAAGCGGAGGAGACAGCAATGACGTCGGAATCATCACCACAAGGCTTGGACCAGGCCGGTTCGGCTTTAGTGAATACGGGTAATCGCGAAGATCGCAGCAGTCCATTTTCCGATACAGGAACCAACTTGATCTCAGCCGAGGATATCCGCCGCATCTGCCTGGAGGCGGGTGCATATGATGCCGGTTTTGTGGACATCAATCGAGAATCACTGGCCATAGAGCGGAACGATATTCTGCGTGTTTACCCCAGGACGCGGACCATTATCTCAGTCATCCAGGATTTGAATCGCGAAACTATCCAGAGTCCCGCCCGGTACCTCTCTACCGAGGAATTCTACCGGTCCAGCGATGACCTGGCCAGGATATCCAGAACCATCCTCCGCCGGCTTAACCAACTGGGTATCCGGGGCGTAGCCATGACCGGCGCGTTCCCCATGGATATGAACAAATATCCTGGGAAAATATGGGATGTGAGCCATAAACTGGTGGCCGTGGCCGCGGGTCGCGGTCATATGGGTATAAACCGCCTGGTCCTTCATCCGAAGTGCGGCAGTTGTATTGAGCTGAATTCCATCTTGATCGATGCCGAACTGGACCGGTATGATCATCCCCTGGCCCAAAATCCATGCTCGGACTGCCGGCTGTGCGTCGCTGTTTGCCCGGTCGGCGCCATCAGCCGGGATAAGCCATTCGATTTTATGGCCTGCATGACCCACAGTTACCGAGACAATTCATTCGGCTTCCTGGACTGGATAGATGCCATGATCTCCTCGGCTGATCTCAGTGCCTACCGATCCCGGTTCCGTGACAGCGAAACTGCATCCATGTGGCAGTCCCTGATGTATAAGATGGACTTCAAGTGCGGGTGCTGCATGGCGGTCTGCCCGGCCGGCCAAGACATCCAGGCAGGCTTCCAAGAGCGAAAGGCCGGCTTTATAAAAGAGATATTCCGGCCCTTAAAAGACAGAAAAGAGCCGATTTACGTCGTGGCCGGGTCGGAGGCCGAGGTCCGGGCCAGACGAAATCCAAACAAGGAAATCCGTTATGTCGGCCTTAGTCCGGCCAGAAGGATCTAATTGCTGGTTGCTTGTTTCTCGTTTCTGGTTGTCTTCAATGAGTAACCCGTAAAGTAACCGGCAACAGGTGCACACGGAAGCGTCAATTATAGCCGCACCAAGCTATAACTGGAGGAATGGAAGCCATGGACTACACTAATGAGATGAAGAAGACCATCACCGCCTGGGGGGCAGATCTAGTTGGGATTGCCGACGTGGAAGGTTTAGCCGGAATTAGAACCAATCCCGTTCATCTCCTTGATTCCTTTACCAGAGCCATATCCATCGCCGTGCAACTCCCGGTCTCGGTATTTGAGATGATTTCCGATCAGCCGATCCCCATTTACGCCGCCATATATCAAACGGTAAACCGGCTTTTGGATGAAATCGCCTTCAAGACATCCAGAAAGCTTCAAAGTGACGGTTACCTGAGTTTGCCGATTCCGGCCTCCCAGGTCTTGGATCGAGAAAACTGGTATGCGGCCATTAGCCACAAAGCTGTAGCCAGGTTGGCCGGTCTGGGCTGGCAAGGCAAGAACCTGCTGTTGATCACGCCTGAGTACGGCTCCCGGGTCCGGCTGGTCACCGTCCTGACTAATGCTCCTCTGGAATGCGACCGGCCGGTAAAGAACCTCTGCGGCAAATGCAATAATTGTCAGGAGGCCTGTCCGGTGGGGGCCATTAAAGGCATCAGCACAGAAGATCATTACAAAAGCCGAAATGAAGCCCTCCATTTTCAGCGATGCGTTGAAAAGCTTACCGGTGAATTCGCCAAGATCCCTGATATTGGGGCGCCCATATGCGGAATATGTATCAAGGTCTGTCCATTTGGTCTAAAAATCAAGAAAAATAAATCGAATAACAACACATGAGGGGGCAGCATCATGACAGAGACGAACTACCTGGAAGCCGCCAAATTTATCCGCGATGACCTCAGACTGAAAACTTTCCCGGTCGCAGTCAAGTTTTTAAAAGACAAAGCGGACTTTCCGGAAAAAACCCGGCGGCCGTCCATGGCCATGGGAAAAAGGATCGCCATTTGCCAGGGTCTGACGATGGCCAGAAATTACGGCTGGACCGTCGGGCTGGCCAAAGAGGATGTAATTTGCGTACCGGCGGCCATCGTCTTCGGTTTTAGTGGCTCGGCGGACCAGACGAAGTCCCTGGCCCGGTTATTTTGCAAGATTAACTTCGCCGGTAGCGACGATCTGGCCCAGCAGGAGACCTCTTCCATGTGCCGGTTTGCCAAAGGGGAAATCGAGGGAATTCTCCTGGCCCCCCTGGAGAAAGCTTCTTTTGAGCCGGACACGATCGTCATCTATGGCAATCCCGCCCAGGTCATGCGCCTGACTCAGGCCTGGTCTTACCTGACCGGAGATCGGGTGGCGGGACTATTCGGGGGCAAGGTGGAGTGCGACGAATGCCTGATTGCCCCGTTCAAGACGCAATCTCCCCGAGTCGTCATTCCAGGCCACGGCGAGCGCATATTTGCCGCCACCCAAGATGATGAATTGGTTTTCGCCTTTCCAGGAAAATTCCTGCTGGAACTTACCCGAGCGCTTCCGGAAGTCGGAAAGGCGATAGGGGCCCGCTATCCAGGAACGCCTTACCAGAATTTCCAGCCGGATTTTCCAAAAGCCCACAAGGAACTGGGGAAAGAACTGGGGATTTTGTAACATAACCTGAGTTCGACGAGTTCTATTGATTGAGAGATAGAAATAAATCCGCAGATTACGCAGATGAACGCAGATTACTGAAATCCACAGGCACATGCGATCATTCGTCTTTTTAATCTGCGCAAATCGGTGTAATCTGCGGATTGAATCATGGCCCTTGATGCTAATCGTTTAGCATACTCGTCGAACTCAAGTTAACTAACAACCGGCGTGAAATATCGCCGAAGGAGGTACCTGATGAAGAAATCCATGGGCGCAAAGACACTGGTCTACCCGACACCGGTCTGGGTCATCGGAACGTATGATCAGGAGGGCAAACCTAACGTTATGACGGCCGCCTGGGGGAGCATCTGTTGTTCCCAGCCGCCCTGCGCGGCCGTGGCTCTGCGGAAAGCCACCTATACCTACGGCAACATCGTAGCCCGCCGGGCCTTTACCATAAGCGTGCCGTCTGAGGCATATGTCAAAGAGGCCGATTATTTCGGGATGGTCTCCGGAAAAAATACGGACAAGTTCGCCGTTACCGGGCTGACCCCGGCCAAGAGCGATTTAGTCGATGCGCCTTACGTGAAGGAGTTTCCCATGATTGTGGAGTGCCGATTACTCCACTCTTTTGAAATCGGGCTCCATACCCAGTTCATCGGTGAGATCGTGGATGTCAAGGCCGATGAAACCGTGCTGAATGAACCAGGGCTCCCCGATATGGGCAGAGTCAGGCCGATAGTGTATGCCCCCGGAGTCAGCTCATATTACGGCGTTGGACCGTGTCTGGGGCAGGCCTTTTCCATTGGGAAGCGGGCCTGAGGAGAAGGTGGTTTTTCCAAGAATTCGGGTGAAAATGCGCCCGCTTTTGAACCAATATGATCAAAGCTCCATCAGGCCGACGGCGGCAGTCCGGTGTGGCCGGCCGACCTGGTGGAGCGAATCACTCCGGCAATTCCTTCTCCTCAAAATCCATCTGAATGTCCACCTCGTTGTCCTCGAGGTTTCGTGTTAGATGGGGATATCGTTTTTCAAAGACGTGGATCATACCACCGTTCTCCTTTAGGACGTGGGCGAGAAATCCCTTATAATCGTTCTCCTTGGCGATCTTTTCTAAGGCTTCCAGGAGATGAGAACCGACGCCCTGGCCCTGAAAATCCTCTGAGACCATTAAGGCGATCTCGGCTCTGTCGTGCTCGGCCTGGGCGTAAGAGCCAATGGCCATGATTTCCTTGTGTCCACCCCTGGACGTGAGACCGATAATGGACATATTCTTTCGGTAATCCACGTTGGCCCATTCCTCCTGGATGGCTTTGTGCGGAAAAAGCCGGCGATGGTAGAAGAACCGGTAGTAAATGGTTTCAGCCTGGAGCGAATAAAAGAAATTTCGAAAGGCAAACTCATCCGAAGGCAGCAAGGGGCGAAACTCGATCGTCTTCCCGTTTTTGAGTTGAACCGTGTTTTTATAGCCTTCAAGAAACATAAGGTCTTCCTGGTGGGGCGGGAGCTGGTCCGAAAAGATATAATGGCGCTTTTTGGCTTCGTTGATCAACCCCTCCCGAAACTTGGGGTGAGCGATTTGAGCCAGTTCCATGACCCGCTGATAAATGCTTTTCCCCTTGAGCTCGGCAATGCCGTATTCGGTGACTACAAAATTGACGTCGCCCCGCGTGGTGGCCACCCCGGCTCCTTCGCTGAGGTTAGCCACGATGCGCGACACTTGTCCATTCTGCGCGGTGGAAGGCAAGGCAATGATGGAAAACCCACCCTTAGACATGACGCTCCCCCGGAGAAAATCAACCTGATCTCCTATACCGCTGTAGAACAGGTACCCGATTGAGTCTGAGCAGACCTGCCCGGTCAGGTCGACTTCCAGGGCGGAACTGATGGAAATTAGATTGTCGTTCTGGGCAATGTTGGTCGGGTTGTTCACGATTTCGGAACCCAGGAAACAGAACATCGGATTATTGTCAATGTAGTCGTAGAGCTGCCGAGATCCCATGCACAGGGACGCGACCACTCTTCCGGGCAGCAGGGACTTTTTTTTGTTGGTGATGACTCTCTTCTCAAAAAGCGGCAAAAATCCATCCGTGATGACTTGAGTATGGATGCCCAGGTCTTTCTTGGTATCAAGAAATTTGAGAATAGCGTGGGGGAGTTGGCCAAACCCGATCTGGAGGGTCGCCCCGTCGTTGACCAGTTGTGAAACGTAATGGCCGATCCGCCGGGCGATTTCGTTATCCGCAATTCTGGTCAGACCTTCGACCAGGGGTTCTTCATGCACAACCAGATAATCGATTTCATCGATGTGAACGAAACTGTCCCCCATTGTCCTGGGCATCTTTGGATTAACCTGGGCGATGACCAGGTTGGAATTTTCCATGCCGGACCGGGTGATGTCCACCGAAACACCCAAACTGCAATAGCCGAACTGGTCCGGAGGGCTGACCTGAATCAGAGCCACATCCAGGCCAATGGTTCTGTTGGCAAAAAGCTCGGGGATTTGAGAAAGATAAGCGGGAACATAATCTATCTTGCCTTCAAAAGCCACCTTGCGCATAGTAAAGCTGATAAAGAAGAGCTTGAGCGAAAAACGGCTGAGGAAGGCCGGGTCGCTGACGTATTCGGCCAGCGTCAATGACAGCATCTGGTAAATCAAGATGTCCTGCAGGCTGGGATCGCCCACCATGGCCCTTATGAGATGTTGGGGCTCGCCGCAGCCCGTACCGATAAACACCCGGCTGCCCTTCTTTATCTTGGAAATAGCCTGTTCAGCACTGACCACTTTCCCTTTGCAATTTATGTTTAGCCAGTCAAGATATTCCATCAGGTTACCCTCCAGAGTTAAAGCAGTTTCTCGGTCAAATCCGAATCCCGGCGTTCAAGCCAACCTATTCAATCATTGCCCCAGGCAAAAATCAAGGATGATCTCGTGAAAGATGGGCAATATTTAAGTTGGCCGGGGTAATTTCGGAAACCTTCACAATACTAAATGCCCAGTTTAAGCTAGAGGATATCGCCACTCAAAAAATTGTGCGGTCCCCTGGGTGACTCGAAAAACATCTTGACATCGGCTCGTCCATGGTCTATAAATATCTCTTTATGACAAAGGGGGCTTTTTCCGCCCCCCTCCATAGAAAACTAAAGCCAAACTTCTGCGTCACCCCTGGTCCCATCGTCTAGCGGTTAGGATAACGGCCTCTCACGCCGTAGACACGGGTTCGATTCCCGTTGGGACTACCACTACTCAGGTCGAATCTGGGACATTTCCCAGGTATTTTTTTGACGCCGAACAAGCATTGAAAAATCTCCTCCTGCTCCCCGCCCTATCCTCTTGTCCGAAAAACCAATTAGGACCGATTGGCATACCTCCATGAATCCGTTTTGAGAACTTTTCCCTTGTCGACCGGCGGGTGTCTGCGTTCCGGCGTTCTATGGTAAATGTTGCCGATGGAATAATTCGGGACGCTCAAACAAAAAAAGCCGCCAACTCCCCCTATTCAGGTATCAGCGGCTCCCATAGTTTTTTGACAGACAGTTGCTGCCTATTTTCCAACGACCAGAACTTCAAAGCTGCCTTTTACCATTACCGGTCTCTGTTTAGCTCCGGCCGGTACAGGTTCTGTCGGCTGGGCAAACTGTGCCCCAGGTAAATAGATATGGTGAGTTTTGGCGTCAATGGCCATTGTGCGTGACCCTCGCTGCGTTGCCACATTGTCCACTACTTCAAACTTGCCCGGAGAAGATTCTCGGACTACTGTCAGGGTCCCGTCGCCGTTGGCACTAAAAGCAAGTCCCGTCGCCGGGTCAAAGCCGTTTCCATCAACTTTTTCACCAATCGGCATCTGGGCAATTACTTTTTGCGCGTTTATGTCGAAAATCGTCATGATCTTATTATGGCAACCTGAAAATACTCTGTTATGTTCGGCATCCAGTCCCATGCCGGTAGGTTCTTGGCAAGGCTTCAATGACCACCTCTGAGATAAGCGGGTGTTGAGGCTGTCGATTTCCACGAGTTCATTGGTATCCTCGATATTCACGTAAACCTTTCCCTTGCCGTTAGTTACTGCGTATTCAGGTTTCCCGCCGATAGGAATTGTCTTCACAACTTTGCCTGAAACGGCGCCAATTACTGTTGCGTCTTTACTTTTACCATTAAATGTAAAGACTTTTTTCGAGGCAGGGTCATAAAGGATTGCATCCGGATTTTCACCGGTCTTGACCGTGCCCAGAACCTTCAACGTCTTCAAGTCGAAGATAGTTGCCGTGTCTGCTTTGCCGTTGCTGGTATAGCCCCGATTAAATTCAGGCGCCACAGCAATGCCGTGAACTCCCGGAGTGTCAGGGATATCGCCCACGACCTGATCAGTATCAAGGTCAATTACCATGACATGGGTGCTTCGGGATATGTATAGACGCCGGGCTGGTGTATCTGCCGTCAGATAATCCCAGCCCCCTTCGCCGCCGACTTTTAGCCTTTTGATGATGTGGTAGCCGGAATCACCGGCAAAGCAAGGCGCGGCGATGGCCAGAATACAAAAAATAAGGAATGATTTCATTTAATTGCTATTCCCTCCGTTAGAGTAAAAAAGAAGTCGCGATGTCAGCGTTGAGGAATGGAGGGGAGAATGCGCGGGCGGTCACGCTGGGTTCCCCTTTGGGAGGTCTTGCCGCCCGCTGGGGAACATGATCACAGTTTAATCCATTTTTTTGGCCGGGGCAGCCTGGGCTGCGGCGTCTAATAATTTCGCCTGGTCGGGGTGCTGTCCCATCCATTCGACCTGGCCGGAGTCAAGATGATACATGGCGCCCACCAGCTTGATCTTGCCTTCTTTTGCGAACTTACGAATATCCGGACTTGTCTTGAGCAGGTCTTCAATGGATTGCCAAACATTGGCTTTGATGGCCGCGTCG
>JADFXY010000114.1:0-11679 GCA_015233355.1 Deltaproteobacteria bacterium
GTCCTGAACAATATCAAACGGACGGCCAAACAACTGGGCTACGAGATCACCCTAACTCCGATGGCACCGCCGTCGGCCTCCCCGGAACTGTGTACCCCCTTGGCGACCTGTGCCGGGTAGTTTCTTAGGAGAAACCAGTAACCGGAAACAAGCAACAAGTAACCGGAAACAAGCAACAAGTAACCGGAAACAAGCAACAAGTAACCGGAAACAAGCAACAAGTAACCGGAAACCTGCAACAGGTGTCTCTATCTGGCGATGCGAACCAGTCTAAAGCCGGAGTCTTGGTCACGGCCGTCGGGCCGGCCCCAGCCGCGATGGGAACACCGGACATCAGCCGCCAGGCTAAACCAATACCCGCCCCGCATAATCCGATAACCGGTATTGTTTTCCAGGCAAACCGGATCCTTTTCCAGCGCAGCGGGACGACCGTAGAAGTCCTTGTCATAACAGTCCAGACACCATTCCCAGACATTCCCGCTCATGTCATGGAGGCCCAGGTCGTTTGGCGACTTGGCACCCACCGGATGAGTGCTTTTGCCGCTATTGCGCCGATACCAGGCCAACCTGTTCACGTCTCGACCACCGGCAAACCCCTGTTTCCGGCCACCACTTCGGGCAGCATACTCCCATTCCGCCTCCGTGGGCAACCTAATTTCGTCCCTGGTACCAGTCAATGTTTTAAAATTGTTAATAAATTCTTGAGTATCATCCCAGGAGACGCGTTCCACCGGGTAATTATCGCCCTTCTTAAATAGCGATGGATTAAAGCCCATTACCTTTGTCCATTGCCCCTGGGTCACCGGGTACTTGCCTATCCAGAAACCACTTACCGCGGCCGGATGGACGGGGTGCTCATGCCCCTCACAACTACTGGTCCAACTGCCGCAACCCATGGCGAATCTGCCCCCGTTCACCCAGATGAACTCCATACCGGTGACCGGATCCGTCCACAGATCATCCGCCCGGCAAGAATCTCGAAGTATCTTCTTAAGCAATAACAAACCAACCGTCAACCCGACCAACCCCAAAAACCAAATGACAATGCCTCGCCAGGTGGACGTTTTAGATGAAGATGGACTCTTCTGGGCCTCGACGGTCACCCTTTCCGAGATCGGCTGGGGCGCCGCTCCCCGGCTTTCCGACCGGGCCGTGAAATCCACATTCAGCCCCGGCAACAGACCGCCGCCAAAGGCCCCCTGCGATTCCTCTTGAAATGATATCCCTTCGGCGCATTCGGCTTGAGCCACACCGATGACCAGCAGAATTACCGCCGCCACAAAAATATATTGTATCCCGATCCTCGGGCCGTGAAAAAGCAAGGATGGCCGCCCTCACAATGGAGTTAACTCAAAAGTACGTTGCCTATAATTCGATGATCTCGTCCGGGAATTGGGTCAGTTTAACCAACCCGCCAGAATCTATCAAAAAGGTATTCTCTATTCCGGCCATACCCTGACCGGGAAAGATAAATTTCGGTTCCAAGGCGACCACCATCCCCGGCTGTAACAACCGGTCAAAGCCGCGGCCGAAGATGGGCCATTCGTCCAATTCCAGGCCCACCCCATGGCCCACAAACGGGACGTTCCTGGGGTAGCCCATGAACCCTTCTCGATAGGGGCAGTCTTGAACCAGGTCCAGGGCCAGCTCATACATGGCCGCGCCGGTGACCCCGGGTTTGGCATTCCGGACCAGGGCCGCTTGAATATCCAGGGCTGTCCGATGGGCGTGATAAAAAGCCGCATCCAACTTACCCAAAGAAAATATCCGCGTCTGATCCACCATATATCCATCAACGGCGCAGGCGGTATCAACGACCACCGGTTCATGACGGCCTATCCGGCGCCGGGACGCTCCCTGGGGATATGATGGATTTGGCCCGGACCCTCCGGTCGGCCCGACAGAGACGCCGGCCGCAGCAATACTGGGTCCGGCCATAATGTGACCGTAGAATACTTCTTGGTTAAAGGCGCGAATCCGAATCGCCCCCTGGTGCCCTCCCGCCCTCAAAAAAGCTTCAACCTTACCGGCAAATTCCAGTTCGGTCAAACCTTCTTGAAGCATCGCCGGGACCTGGGCGAACATGGCGTCATTCAATCCGGCCGCTTGCCGAATCAGAGTCTGCTCATACTCGGACTTAATCATCCTGATTTCCCGGATTACCGGTGAGACGTCAGTAAACTCGGCGGCCGGAAAGAGCCGGGTATAGAGCAAATACCTCTCGGCCGGAATCACGTCCATTTCCAGGCCGATAACTCCACCTTCAGAGACATTGCTCCAGCCAACCTGGGCCGGTAATTCAGACATCCGGCTAAAGGGACGAACGTCTCTAAGCGGGGACTCATCTCTAGCCCGCTCAAAACTATGACGCACCAGAAGCACCGGTTCCCCTTGGACCGGAACCCACAGATGAGCATCCTGGGCCGTTCCCGTAAAGTAATACACATCGGCCCGTTGCACCAGTAAAGCCCCCTTAAGGCCCTGGTCAACCAAGGCTTGCTGCAATTTCACCAGGCGTTGATATATTTCTATTTTGGGGATGGAAGATATTGGCTGACTCACGCTGTCCCGACTCCATAACCGGCTGAATCGAAATATAGTAAAGAATAAAAACCCGCTGCGTTTACTTTTCTTGAATTACCGTGACAACGCCATACAGGGGCCGAATATTCTAACCCAGCAAGGTCGCCAGTTCCCGGAATTCGCAGCCGACGTCACAGGCCACCGCTTCATAGGTGACGTACCCCTGATATACGTTAACCCCTTTGGCCAGACAGGGGTCCGTGCGCACCGCCTCGGCAAACCCCTTATCCGCCATGGCCAGGGCGTAAGAGATGGTCGAATTGGCCAGGGCAAAGGTGGATGTCCGGGATACAGCGCCCGGGATATTGGGCACCCCGTAATGGATCACCCCATGAACCACAAAAGTCGGTTCATGATGCGTTGTGGGCCGAGACGTCTCCACGCATCCGCCCTGATCAATGGACACGTCCACCACCACCGTGCCCCGGCGCATAGTGGACACCATCTCGCTGGTCACCAACTTGGGCGCTTTGGCCCCCGGAATCAATACCGCTCCGATGACCAGATGGGCCTGCCTGACTGCTGCCGCGATATTATCCTCATTCGACATCAACGTCACCACCCGGCTGCCGAAAATATCGTCAAGATAATGCAGACGCTGCGGGTTGATGTCGATGATGTCCACTTCCGCACCCAACCCGATGGCAATCTTACAGGCGGCGTGGCCCACGATACCGGCGCCGATGATAGCCACCCGCCCTCTTGATACTCCAGGCACCCCACCCAGCAGAACACCGCGGCCACCATGCTCCTTTTCCAAAAACCGGGCACCGACCTGAACGGACATCCGCCCGGCCACCTCGCTCATGGGCACCAGCAGGGGCAAAGAGCCATCCGGAAGCTGAATCGTCTCAAAAGCGACCCCGGTTACGCCTCGGTTCATCAGGGCCTTGGTCAGGTCCGGTTCCGGGGCCAGGTGCAGATAGGCATAAAGGATTTGGCCCGGCCTAAGTAGAGGGATCTCTTGGAGTTGCGGTTCCTTGACTTTCATAACCAGGTCAGCCGTGGCGTACACTTCTTCCGCCGTCGATATAATTGAAGCGCCGGCCGCGACATATTGTTCATCCGGGATACTGCTGCCCAACCCGGCCCCGGTTTCAATTATTACCTGGTGACCATGCCGGGCCAGCATTTTCACTCCGGCTGGGATTATCCCGACCCGGTATTCATTCGTTTTGACTTCTTTGGGGACACCCACGATCATATGCCATCTCCAGCAATAAGGTCCATTATTTTATATAAGGATTAAACACGATACCCGCATCAGTCGGGCCGCTCTCACGTCTTGACCGGGCCGAGTTCCGACCTTGTCAACCTCCGGTCACCGGTTCCAAGCGGTTCTTAGGCCCGGTGACAATAAACCAGATGACCCGGGGCCACTTCCCGCAATTCCGGCAGAGTCCGGCGGCAAACATCATCCTGTTCCGGGCAGCGATGGCTAAAAATGCAGCTATTGGGATATTCCAATAAGTTGGGCGGTTCCCCCGGGATGGGGTTAAGGCGCTTCTTTTCACCCAAGAGTGACGGATATGACGACAGGAGACCTTTGGTATAAGGATGTCTGGGATTGGCGAACAGGTCCACGGCATCTGCATGTTCCATCAGGGAACCGGCGTACATGACGCCCACCCGCCCACACGTTTCGGCGATAATCGAGATGTCGTGCGAGATATAGATCAAAGACATCTCAAGGCTGTTGCGCAGTTTGTTAAGCTCGTCCAGGATCTGGTGCTGGACCATCACATCCAGGGCCGTGGTCGGCTCATCGGCAATAACCAGATCTGGGGAACAGGCCAAGGCCATGGCGATAACCGCCCGCTGTTTCATCCCGCCGCTGTACTGATGGGGATAATCATCGATCCTCTTCGGGTCCAGGTCGACCATGTCATATAAGTCCGCCACCCGGTCTCGGGCGTCGTCTCGGGACAAATCCATGTGGGCGAGGATGGCTTCCACGATCTGGTCCCCCACCCGCTGCACCGGATTGAGCACATTCATGGCGCCTTGGAAGATCATGGAGATATGCCGCCAGCGTATTTTTCTCATTTCCTCCCGAGTCTTACCCAGGAGATCTTCTTGATGAAACAGTATCTGACCACCCGTAACCTTAACGTTCTTGGGCAGCAGGCCCATGATAGCCATAGCCAGCGTGGTCTTGCCGCAACCCGACTCACCAACCAGCCCTAAGGCCTGCCCCTTCTCCAACCACAAGGACACGTGATTGATTGCATAAACTTCGCCGGCCAAGGTCTGGTAACGAAGATTCAGATCTTTAATTTCTATTATTTTATTTGGTGAAGTGATTACGTTCATCGGGCAACTTTAGAAAAATGGAGTTCTTGGTCCGGTTCGACCCGGATCGACTGATTTAAAGAACTAGCCGACTTCCGGGTCAACACATTCTTCATCGAGATTAACGGTGACATCATCAAATATACCTTGAACCGTCTGGGTGTGGACCAAGGCGATCAGTATCTTAAATTCTTTTTGTATTTTCATAGATAAGACAGGGAAGGACAAAAAAATTCTCTTATATCGTTCATCTTCCGATTCTATCTGCTTCAGATCTTCGACCAAAGTCGAAAAAAATTCACAAGACCGGGCGTATTTATCAAGAGCCAGTTTGGAACCGGCAGATTCGGCATCTTTCGGCAAAATACTTGTCGTGTAAAGCCCGAATAGGGTTTTAAAGGCATTCTGAATGGTCTCAATCTCAGCCTTGAGGAGGGTTTCCAGGACCTTTGGCTTGGTCTTAAAAATGGTCTTCTTTTGAATTATTTCAAAAACACATTTATTGACGGTATTGACCTCATCGAAGATTGTCTCGTACCGGTCTACTATCTCTTTAAGTATCTGGTCAAACAACTCCTTGGAAAAATTTCTGTTAGGATCACACTTAAGGCCGTCTTTCATGTTCTTCAGGAGACTGGGCACGATAAATCGAATTCGATTGATAAATTGCAGCGAGACTTCAACCAACTGCCTCTTTTCTTCCGGTTCCAGGGTCAACTTTTTAATATTTTCCAACAAATTACTCTTAATGTCGGCCATAATCCACTTCACTTGAAAAGGGGTGATCGATAATCCGGCTGCCGGGGCCATATCAGCCGTTCCATAAGCCTGACTGCAGCCGACACAGCACAGTCTTAGGCCACAACTAAGGCTCGAATGATTCCCTCTTTGTCATTCCGAACGATTGTGAGGAATCTTAAGATTTCTCGCTTTGCTCGAAATGACAGGAGGGAGCAAGGTTAAGCTTCCTTCTTTAGGCGTGGATTGACCACTTCGTCCAAGGCCCGGCCGATCAAATAAAACGACAAGGTAATTAGTGAAATACAAAATCCGGGTGGTAACAGCCAGTAAGGCGCCTGGAACATGTTGCCGGTTTTCCACACCCATTGCAGCATCATCCCCCAACTGACCGTCCCAGGGTCGCCGAAGCCCAAGAAAGCCAAAGACGCTTCCACCAGAATGGCCGCAGTGACGCGAAATGTCATGTATAAGAATGATAATGGAAGGACATTGGGGGCGATATGTCTGAAAATAATCCGAGCGCTCCCCGCTCCTGAGACTTTGGCCGCCTCAACATAGGCCCGTTCGCGCAACGACAGCGTCTGGGACCGGATCACCCGGGACACCGGAGACCACCTCAACAAGGCGATAATCAACACTGTATTCCAAATGGTCAACTGTCCGATTACGGCCGAGATGATCAAGATAACCAACAACCCAGGCATAACCATGATGATATCGGCCAGACGCATAAGCAACGTGTCCACCCACTTGCCGAAATAACCCGCCACCAGTCCGACCATGGTGCCCAGGGCCACAGCCATGAATGCCGCGGAAAAACCGACAATAAAGGCCACCTTAGCCCCGACCAACAACTGCGAAAAAATATCCCGGCCTAAAAAATCGGTCCCCAGCCAGTGCGTCCACGATGGCGCCTGGGTACCCATAATATTTGGGTCGACACCGGTCATGGGATTGTACATCGGGTTAATCAGAGCGGGAATAAAACTGGCCAAGGCCATCAGGGCAAACACGGACAGCAATGACAAACCGATGAGGCCCAAGGGATTTCGCCGAAAAGTCCGCCATCCTTCAGACAGCGCCTTTAAGAAACGCGCCAGACCATGCCTGGCCCGCTCTCCGGCCCGCAATTCCGGCGGCAACTCCCTCTGGAACTCCACCGGGTGACAGGTATTGTCGAACAATTCTTGATCGTGGTTTGTCATCTTTGGTTACTCGTTACTTGTTGCACGTTACTTGTTGCACGTTACTCGTTGCACGTTACTTGTTGCAGGTTACCCGTTGCCGGTTGCGTAGTTATACCGTGAACGGCCATAATTGACCCTTTTCGAAAGACTCAGGACGAGCAAGTGTTAAGATTTATCGTTCCACTCTACATGACAACATCCGAAAAATTTGATGGGAAACAGGTGCATTCAAAAGAGCCAATTGTTACCGTTCCAAGTGTATATTCAACCAGCAACAAGCAACCGGCAACATGCAACCGGCAACCTGCAACCGGTCAATATCTGATCCGGGGGTCCAGGTAAGCATACAAGACATCCACCACCAGGTTGGACACCAGGACCAAGGCGGAGATTATCAAAAACGACATCTGGGCCAGGGGGTAGTCGAACTGGCTGACGGCATTGACCAGCTCCCGGCCCAGGCCCGGCCAGGAAAAGACGGTTTCGGTCAAGGCCCCTCCATTAATGGAAAAGGCCAGACTAAGACCGACGTTGGTGATGACCGGCAGGGCGGCATTAGGTGCGGCGTGATGGTTACGGATTTCCCGGTCGGTCAATCCCTTGGCTCTGGCCGTCAAGATAAAGTCTTCTTTAACTACTTCGAGCATACTGCTGCGCATGACCAGCAGAAAACCGCCAAAATGAATGATAAACAGGACCAGAAGGGGCAGAAAGAGATGATACAACACATCTAATGACTTGGACCAAAACCCGCACTCGGGATCAAGCCAGATCTCGGGGCTGATCATGCCGTTAAGAGGGAACAGCTCCAGTTTGTAAGAAAAAATCCAGATCATGATCAGCGCAAACCAGGGCAGGAACAGGGTATGGGCAATCAACCCGGTCAGGGTCAAGGCCACATCGGAAACGCTCCCCTTTTTCCAGGCGGCAAATTTGCCCCAAGAAATTCCGGCCAGGGCGGACAGGATGGTCGCGCTGGTAAAGAGCAACAAGGTGTTGGGTAAGACGCTTTTGATCACGTTCAAGACCGGTTCGCCGTAGTAAAAGGATATTCCAAAATCTCCTTTAAAGAAGCTCATGATATAAATCAGATATTGGACGTAGATAGGCCGGTCCAACCCAAATTGTTGCCTGATCGAGGCCACGTCTTCAGGCTTCATCGTGGGATCGATAATCATGGACGAGGGGTCGCCCGGAGCTATCCGAAAGAGGACGAACAACAAGGTCATAATGAAAAAGAAGGTGATAATTATCTGAAAGGTTCGATTAATCAGATAGCGCCTGAGTTCCACCGCCGACCCCCTATTACGTCTATTTTGTCGGTCTGAGGACCATAAACGTCCAGGTGTTGCCAACCCCAACCGGCATATTCACCCAACCGGTGAAGCGGTCATCCCGGACACATTCCGATTCATCCGGAGCAAACAGAGGAATATAGGGGAGATCCCGAATAATCATCCGTTGCATCTGAAACAAAATTTCTCGCCTCGCCTCGAAATTGATTGTCGAACTCGCCTTTTGGGCCAGTTGATCAAACTCCGGATTCCGATACCCGCAATAATTGCTCCCGTTCTTTCTGTCTGAGGCAGAGTTGAAGAAATTATCCAGGTAGGCCCCGTCAAAGGACAACCTGGCCCAGCCAAAAACGAACATGTCGAAGTTGCGCTCCGTTTTAACCGACTGCATCATTGCCGCCTGGGCCACAGGCCGCGAAACTACCGGGATGCCGAAGTTGCGAAGCCATTCCTGGACAATCATGGCCGTCATGGCCCGAGAGGCGTCGTAATCGGCTGGGGGGCAGAGCAAAACAGATGATTCCATCGGCGTCCCGTCCGGCAGTATCAATCCCTCGCCCGGTTGGATGGCGCCATCCTTAGTCAAGGGCGAGACTTTCCATTTGTAACCGGCCGCCTCCAGGATGCTCACGGCCTTCTTGATCCGGTCGGGATGGCTCATCCCCAGTCCATATTTTTCGGTATTCGGGTCAAACAAGGCGGCATTGGCCGGAGGAATGATGGTGTCCAACCGGCGGCCATATCCCTGGAGGACCCGCTCCACCAGAAAGGCCTTATCAATGACATAGGCCACGGCCTGACGGAAGGCCGGATCGCTAAAAGGCTTCTTTCTAAGATTAAAGCCCAGGTAATAAATGCCGTCCTTAACGTTGGTAAATGTCTTTATGCCCGGCGTACCTTTCAGGTCTTTGATGAAACCGGGGTGCACGCCGGAATACAAAAAGTCGATATCTCCCTTCTTCACGGCCAAGACCGCGGCATCGTTGGTACCATAGATCTTGAACAGGATGTTTTCGACATATGGGCCGATTTTAATTCCGTCTACCGTTTTACCCGCGGCGAAAAAATACTTATTCTTTTCCATTAAAACATATCCGCCCCGCTGCCATTCCTTAAGCTTGAAGGGACCAATCCCCACAGGCATCTCATTGACATAAGAGGTCAAGACATTAAGTGGATTGTCGGTCTTTTTGGCCTGGGCGACCACCTGTTCCCATCTTCTTTTAGGGACGATAAGAGAGGTTAGCGCCCGGCTTTCAAAAAAGGCCATGGGCCCAGTGAGTTTAAAGACAATGGTCTTGGGGCTCTTAACGGTTATCTCTTTGACTTGTTCCCAATCGGAAATATGTCTGGGCACGTTAAAGTCTTTGATGACATTAGCGGTAAAGGCCACATCTTCGGCCGTAAAGGGGGTCCCGTCAGACCATCTGGCCGGTTTCAAGTCAACCGTCACTTCGGTCAGGTCTTCGCTATACTGGGGAGGGCCTTCGGCCAGCCAGGGAATGAGACGAAGCGTTTTGGGGTCATGGATATACAGAGGCATGTAAATGAGGGCCAACACCTTCTTTTCCCACACGCTACTGGCCAAGAAGGGATTCAACGTCTTGGGTTCCTGGAGGAGTCCTACCTTAAGAAAGGCCTGGCTTGAAGCAGCCCTCACAGTTCTCGGAGAGATAAGGACGGATAGCATCAGGCTTAAGAATACCAGACAGGATATCAAACCAAGATTTAGCCCCATCAGGGCGGGCCTTCTCAAGTTAACCATGACTACTCCTTAGTTGCGAGTTACAGGTTGAGGGTTAAAGATAAGAATACATTGAACGGTTACAACTGATTCTTTGGTGGGCGCCCTTACCCAGGGTCGGTCGACAAGGGACAATTACGATCGTTTGCTGTATAATTAGTTTTCCAGGTAATCGGCCACTGAAGTCTCTATATGTAATGAAGATAGTCGGTTAATGCGGGGAATTCCCCCAGGGCTAACGTAATTGACCTCGATGAGGCGGCCGTCGATCAAGTCGAGCCCAACGAAGACAAAGCCGTCCGACACCAGTCGGGGACCGATTCGGGAGCAGACGTCCTGTTCACGGGAAGTCAGATGATGTGGCAACACCCGGCCGCCCAGACTGACATTGGTCCGGAAGTCCCCTTTGGCCGGAAGACGGCGCATGGCTCCCACCGGCTGGCCGTTGAGCATCAACACCCGGACATCCCCCTGCATCACCTGGGGTAGATATTCTTGAACCATCACCGGCGGCTCGATATCTCCAGCGGCCCGCGGAAAAAAAAGCCTTACGGCCGGCTCGTCGTTCTTAATCGGGCCGGAGGGGAACCTGACTACCCCCTGACCGCCATATCCGGACAATGGTTTTACCACCAGTCCACAAGGATATTGTCCAGCCAGGTCAAGTAACTCAGCTCGGTTGTCAACCAGCCGGGTTGAAGGAATAACATCAGGGAAGTTTAAAATGTACATCTTGCCGCCGGCCTCGATCATGGCGCCCGGCCGATTGACCGTCACCAAGGCGGTAACCGAGTCGACGTATGCTTCGGCCAGCATGACGGCGCAGGAAATATCCAGAGGTGGATTTTGCCGCCAAAATAGAATGTCCAGATCATCAAGCGGCATTTCAAAGCAAGGGGGGCTCGTAGTTGCTTCCCCCCAGAAGGATACCACAGAGCCGGTTTCGGCCAGGTCCGGGGTGGCCCCTTTGATTTCCCGCACCTCCCCGACCAGATGTCCATTCCGGCTGATCACTTCCGCCGAAGTCAGGGTCATCACCCGATGTCCCCGCCTGACCAGTTCATATATTATATAGCAGGTCGTCTCGTTCTCCGGTTTAATGGAGGACAAGGGGTCCATGATAACGGCTATGTCCAAGGTGCCTCGTACTGCTCCGGTCTATCCGCAACCTGGCTGCGTGAATCAATTTTGCAGCCACATCAATCCCGGTGACGCGTTCTAGTTCCCGAAACCCGGGGGTGTAATTGACCTCTATGACCAGCAACCCCTTAGCCGAGGGCAAAAAGTCAACCCCGGCCACATCCAGGCCCAATGATTCGGCAGCCTTGACGGCCGGTCCGGCCAGGTCATCCGTAATAGTCAAGCTACTTCCCCGGCCGCCCAGGGCCACATTGGCCCGAAAATCCGCTCCGCCCGATTGCCGCATCATGGCGGCCACAGCCCGGCCATCCACAACCACCACCCGGATATCACGTCCAGCCGCCTCGGCGATGAATTCTTGAGCCACTATCCCGTCTTTCCGGCGGACAGCCTCGGTCAGAAATTCCGCCACCTCATCTTCGTCATGAGCCAGGCTGACTCCATGCCCCTGCCGGCCTCGCCTGGTCTTGAGCACGATGGGCGGCCCATTCAACAGTTTCATCGCCCGGCCGGCCTGATCCGGGGAGGTCAGCAACAAGGTCCGGGGAACAGCCGATCCGGCTGCTGCGACTCGCTGCAAGGCCAGGAACTTATCTCGGGCCAGGACAATGGAGTTGAACCCGTTGAGGGCCGGAATGTCCATCAATTCCAAATGGTGGACCACGGCCAGTTCGGATTCATCGATAGTTGAACCAAT
>JADFXY010000115.1:0-11648 GCA_015233355.1 Deltaproteobacteria bacterium
CTTCATCATGACGTAACCATTGATATTCTCCTGTGAACCTTCAAAAACGGGAATCCGGCTGAACCCATTATTGCAAGCGGCTTCATAGGCTTCCTGGACGGTCATAGATATGTCCAGCGCAAAGATGACCGTGCGCGGCGTCATAATGTGTCCCACATCCTTGTCTTCCAACCCGATAATGTTATGAACCATCAGACTTTCCAAATCGGATATTTCCTTTGAATGGGCGCCTAGGCGGACCATGGCCAGTATTTCCTCTTCCGTAACCAAAACCGCTTGATTACCCTGGGTGATTATTCGAGACAACCACAGACAGAATTGCACTCCAGGATATAGTATCCAGATCATCCATTGGAGAGGATAGGCGACGTAAGGCCACAAACTTCGCCAATAGATTGCTCCCACGGGCTTAGGAATAATCTCCGAAAAAATCAAAATAATCATGGTGAAGCCAAAAGAAAACCAAATCAACCGGTTCGGACCGAAAAGATCGATGGCCAAAGCCCCGGCCGTTGACGCCCCGACAGTGGTCACGACCGTGCTGAGAATGAGCATGGCTGCCAATGGAGCGGCAATGTTCTTTTTCAGGCTGAGAAAAAGCCGGGCCGTCTTAGTCTGCCGGTTTTCATCAATCGCGGCATCCAATTCGGTCCGGGGAGTTGAATACAATACCGCCTCAATAAAAGAGAAAATCATGGTCAAGCCAACGACCAGGACAACAATTAAAATCAAAGCAACCATCTGCAACTCCTTGGTGGTTATTTGAAGAAGAGACCATAATCCGTCGTCTCCCCAATGTAATTATGGCCGGTTCGATGCAGATTAAGAGTGAGTCTGGATAATATTGATAATGGTCTGTTAGTCGGTGAATCAACCCCACTCTATCACTTATACCACAAAACCCGGCAAAAAGGCTTTGACAAAAAACAAGTGCCTCTGTTATTTCTGGATCTGGATAATCCGGCCGGCTTGGGCCTGGATTCGGACCACAGCCTTCGGTCCTCTAAGCATCTATAAGAAATTAAAGGAGATTCAAATGGAGTATAAGCATATCCTGGTAAAAAAAGACAACGGCCTGGTCACAATCACCCTGAATCGACCGCCGCTGAACTGGTTAAACATCGCCATGATGGAAGAGATTAATCAGGCATTATCAGGCCTTAAAGATGACTCAGGGATCAAGCTGCTGATGTTTGATGCCTCCGGGAAGGCCTTTTCGGTCGGAGTTGAAGTCGCCGAGCACATGGGCGGCCTGGCTGAAAAGATGATCGAGGTATTTCATGGGATGTTCCGATTGATTGACCAGGTGGGGGTCCCGACCCTGGCCGTGGTCCATGGTTCATGCCTGGGTGGGGGATGCGAGCTGGCCATCTATTGTGACATGGTCCTGGCTCTGGACAATGCCAAGTTTGGGCAACCGGAGATAGCCGTGGGGGTTTATCCGCCTATTGCGGCGCTGGTCTTGCCCCATATCATCGGTCGCAAGAAAGCGATGGAATTGGTCCTTTCCGGGGATATCATTGACGCCAAAACGGCTTTGGAAATCGGTCTGGTCAATCAAGTGGTCCCGGTCGCGGAAAAGGATCAGGCGGTGGGAAAAATGGTCAACAAGTTCCTGACGAAGAGTGCCGCAGTTCTTAAATTGACCAAAAAAGCTTGTTTAACCGGAATCTTGTCCCAATCCCACGACAACCTGAAAACGATCGAAGATATCTACCTAAACGAACTGATGAAAACCCATGACGCCTTAGAAGGATTGAACTCCTTTTTGGAAAAACGCAACCCGACCTGGAAGAACTGCTAACCGGGCCTGACCGATTCTCATTTGACGCAAAGAAGATTGTTCCTACATATTTTCTTTGCGTCGTTGCGTTTTTGGGGTTATAGTCGGGCGGTTTTTATGGTATCTTTCAGAGGACGGCTCAAAGCCCCGATGATGCCGGACTCAACTCGGCATTTGTGACACGTGACCCGAAACCTGCAACCCGAAATCCGACCGATGCAACTACGAATCAATGAAATATTTTCCAGCATTCAAGGGGAATCCACCTACGCCGGACGTCCTTGCGCCTTTGTTCGATTGACCGGGTGCAACCTGCGTTGTCTATATTGCGACACTAAGTACGCTTACCACGAAGGCCGGGATCTGCCCGTCAATGAAATTATGGCCCAGGTGACGGCTTGTGGGCCGAGGTTGGTTTTGTTGACCGGTGGAGAACCGTTGCTCCAGCCACACACACCGGCTCTGGCCGACCTCCTGTTGCGCGCCGGCTTCGAGGTCCTGGTGGAAACCAACGGGACAATGGACATCAGTGGGTTACCCCCAGGGGTGATTCGTATTGTTGACGTGAAATGCCCTGGTAGTGGTGAAGCCGGCAGTTTCTTGCGGAGCAATTTGGATTATCTCACCCCCACCGACGAAATCAAGTTTGTGATCAGCTCCCAGGAAGATATTGACTACGCGGTGAACATGGTTCAGCGCGACGGCCTGGACTCCCGAGCTGTTATTTTATTTTCGCCAGTCTTTGGAGTCATGCCGCCGGCTAGCCTGGCCGCCTCGATTTTGGCCTCAGGTCTTCAGGTCAGGCTCCAGTTGCAGCTCCATAAGTATATCTGGTCGCCGGAAAGTAGAGGTGTCTAACCATGAAAGAAAAAGCGATAGTTTTACTCAGTGGCGGGATTGATTCGGCCACATGTTTGGCGGTGGCCAAAAAAGAGGGGTTCGACCTTTACGCCTTGAGTTTTCGTTATGGTCAGCGCCATCAGGCGGAATTGACAGCAGCGGCTAAGGTCGCCGAATCGTTGGGTGTGGTAGAACATATCGTGTTCGGCCTGGATCTATCCATTTTTGGAGGCTCAGCTCTGACGGGATCATTGGAGGTGCCCAAGGGGCGGGCCATGGATGAAATCGGAAACGACATTCCCATCACCTATGTCCCGGCCAGGAACACCATCTTCCTGTCCATAGGCATGGCCTACGCCGAAGTCAGAGGGGCTTCAAGTATTTTTGCCGGGATGAATGCGGTGGATTATTCGGGTTACCCGGATTGCCGGCCGGTGTTCATTGCCGCGTTCGAGCGGATGGCCAATTTAGCCACCAAAGCCGCGGTCACGGGTGAAATAGGCCTCCAGATCAGGACGCCTCTAATTAGCCTGAGCAAGGCCGAAATCATTTCCTTCGGCAATTCCCTGGGCGTTGACTACAGCCTGACCTTGAGCTGCTATGATCCCGACCAGGAGGGGCGTTCCTGCGGCCGGTGCGATAGTTGCATCATCAGGATGACCGGATTCCGGGAAGCCGAGATACCCGATCCGACCATCTATCAGGATTAATAGCATCAAATACTTAACGGCTGTCGCTGCGAAATCGAATGATCCGATGAAGATTGTGGAGGTGGGCCTCTGACTCCGGAAGAAATGGTCACCATCATCCGAAAGCATTACCCGAGGGTGCAGGCGGTTTATCTGTTCGGTTCCATCGGCACCGAATTTGAACGGGAAGACAGCGATATTGACTTGGCCCTCCTGTTCCCCGCCGTCGAGGCTAAGGCCATCGGCCACCCGGCTTTGAGCGAGTGTTGGTCCGAGCTAACTTCAGCGACCGGGAGACCGGTTGATCTGGTCAATATTCGCCTGGTCAACACCGTATTTCAGCACGAGATCATTCAGACTGGACGTATCTTGTTCAACGCCGACAAAACCGCGGTGGATTTCTTCGAGATGATGACCATGTCATTTTATCAGAGATTGAACTACGAGCGGAAGGCGATCTTGGAAGAAATTATGCAGTCAAAAAGGGTATTGAACGTATGATGGACGATGTGATTCTCAACAAAAAGGAAAGCATTGAACAGTGCGTCAGACAGATTCGGCTGTATTATGCCATGCCTTCCGATCTACTGTTCGAAGAAGACCATCTCAGGCAAGACGCCATTGCCGCAAATCTCCAGCGGGCCTCGGAGCAATGTATTGATCTGGCCAATCACATCGTCAGGATTAAGAAGCTGGGCATACCGAAAGAAAGCAGAGAAGGATTTTCGTTGTTGGCCGGGGCAGGAATAATCACCAAAGAGCTATCCAAGCGGCTGGAAAATATGGTCGGGTTCAGGAATATCTTGGTTCATGAATACCAGACGCTGGACATCAGGGTTCTGATAGAGGTTATCGAAAACCGTCTTGACGATCTGATACTTTTGACTTCGTGCATATTGGATGCGGATTGACGGCTGGTCATCCTCCAGAATGCCTGGTTGCTGTTTTGGGCCGTGTGGTTGGACCGGTGGTCAAATCTCCAGGTAAAGAGGTACGGCGTCGGCCAGCAACAGGCCCTTTTCGGTCAATCGCAGCCAGCCGTTATTGATTTCCAAGATATTTTCGGCCAGCAGCCCGGCCCAATGCGGCCCAAACAGATCTTGAACCGCCACCTGGAATACCGACTCAAACGCAGTCAGGTCAATACCCTCGATCAATCTCAAGTCCAGGTAAACGGCTTCCAATATCCGCTGTTCCCTGGTCAGGGTCTCAGATCCGGCCACAGGGGTGCGGCCGTCGGTTACGGCCTCGATATAATCAGAGACCGAAGATAGATTCCAGTAGCGCCGGGGTGGCATAAAGGAATGGGCGGCCGGGCCAAACCCCAGGTATGGGGCCATCGTCCAGTAGCGCCGGTTATGCCGGCAAATATATTGTTTTTCCCTGGCGAAGTTGGAAATTTCATAACGGTGGTAACCGGCTGCGGCCAGTAGTTCGGCCATGGCCGTCATTAATAGGCCGGCTTGCGTCTCATCGGGCAAGGCCACGGTCCCCTGGGCCACTAGTCGGGCCAACGGTGTGGCCGGCTCCAGAGTCAACAAATAGCACGAGATGTGCTCCACGGCCAGGGCCGCGGCAGCCTTTATCTGCTGCTCCAGATCAGACGGGGTTTGACCGGGTAGACCATAGATCAGGTCGATCCCCAGATTCTCGAATCCGGCCTGCCGGGCCAGGTCAATTGCTTTTACGGCCTCCCCGGCGTTATGGATCCGGCCCAGAAAAGATAAGTCTTGATCGTTAAAAGACTGGACCCCCAGATTGAGCCGATTGATCCCAATCCTTTTCAATTCCGTCAAGTAGGCTAAGTCTACGGTTCCGGGGTTGGCCTCCAGGCTGATTTCGGCGTCCGGCAGTATCTTAAATTTGGCGGCCAGGACGTCCATGACCTCAGCCACATTCGCCACAGGCAGCATGGACGGGGTCCCGCCACCCCAATAAACGGTGTCCACTTGCCCGCGGCATTCCGCCTGTTGAATCTCCCTCTTCAGGGCATCCACATATGGCTCGATCAGCCGCCGATCAGTAATCGAATAGAAATCGCAATAAGCGCATTTTTTTACGCAAAACGGCGTATGAAGATATATCCCCAGACTAGATTGAATCATCTCCAAGGGGCGCCTCCTCATCTCTGTCATAATCTTGGTGGTTATGGTGAAGCAGCCAGGTCGTCGCGGTCAGGGGCAGCCGGGCTACTTCTTTCTGGCAGAAAAGATTTTTTTGACAATCCAGAACATAATGATCAGGATAATGATGGCGCCCAACAACGCCGCGGCGCTGCCCATGAGAGTATCAAATAGTCCGACAAAGGCCGTGGTCATGGCGCTGATAAACTTGACCAACGCCTGGTAAAAAATGATCAGGGCGTCCAAGAAGAGCACTATGGCCAGCAACAGCATAGCCAGAGCAATCAAAAAGACCCACTTGTTTTGGAAAATACGGTTGAACACGGAAGGCTGAGTTGTCTCTGCCTCTACGGTTGGTTGCGCTTCCTTATTTTTCATGTGGTTGTTTCCCCTTTGATATTTTGCGCCCGGTGGGACATCAACTCCGGCAATCCCCGGCCAGCCCATAAGACGACTCCGGCCGGAAAATCGTCGTTACTCTTTTGGGTTTAACACATGAATCAACAAAATGGAAGGCGAAAGAAAAGATACCCTCCGGGCTCGGAAAGATTATTCCGCTTGTGCCGAAGCGATTTTTGAGCCATAATGCCCCTGGCTTTCCGGCCGGGCATTGTCCGCTCCAACTTAGGGCCGTTTCAACTAGATTAGGCCAATCCGGTGGTTGATCCGACCGGGTAGATCTACCTTCAAGACGGCCTTGGAGGTGCCGGTCCGCGGCGGCCCGGTTAAGTCAAAATTTCTATTTATGTTCAAATAAGATAAGGAAGGTAAGCTGATGGTGACACAACCCTCAACCAGCCCTCAATTGGAGCCTCTGGAACATCTCCGATCGGCAATAAACGACATTGATGATAGAATCCTCGATCTTCTTCTCCAACGGCAAAAAAAATCAACTGAAATCGGAAAGTTAAAAAAAGAAAAGGGGCTGGAGGTTATTGACCCGGCCAGGGAAGAAAAGGTCCTTGACCGGTTGACGGCCAAGGCTCAGGATATCTTAGCCCCGGAGGCTGTCCGGGGAATTTTTATGGAGATTATCAAGAATTCCCGGTTGGCTCAACAACCACTGTCGGTGGCTTTTTTGGGCCCTGAGGGCACTTTTTCCCATCAAGCAGTCTTGTCCGTCTACGGTGTGGGGACTTATTGCCACCCGGCGGAATCCATTGAAGATATCTTCAAACTAGTGGAAAAAGATATTTGCCGCCAGGGAATGGTTCCGGTGGAGAATTCCTTTGAGGGTTCCATCGCCCAAACTTTGGACTTGTTTTTCCAATATAACCTCAGCGTCGCGGCCGAGACCTTTGTCCGGATCAGGAATCATCTGGTGACCAGGGCAGAAAATTTGGACCAAATTAAACGCCTTTATTCCCACCCCATGCCCATCGCTCAGTGTCGCTCCTGGATTAAGGGGAACTTACCACGGGTCGAACTGCATGAAGTCGGAAGCACCTCTGTGGCCGTTAAATTGGCTGCGGAAGACCCTGAGGCGGCCGCCATCGCCGGTAGTCTGGCTGCCGAAATCTATCAAATGAAAATATTGATGGAGAGTATTGAGGACCATCCCCATAACGTGACCCGGTTCCTCTCCTTGGGCAAATCAGACTCCAAACCTTCAGGTAGGGATAAGACAACGTTTTTATTCTCTTTGAAGCACGAACCGGGCAGCCTGCACAGCGCCCTGGCTCCTTTGGCCGAGAGAGGAATAAACATAACCCACTTAGAGTCAAGACCCATGAAGGTCCGGACCTGGGAGTATTTGTTTTACGCCGATATTGAAGGTCACCGGGAGGAAGAACGAATCAAGGAGGCCTTGTCGATGATGAACCCCCATTGCGCCTTTATGAAGGTCCTGGGGTCTTATCCAGCCGGCCGCCGGGAATCTTAGCCTGGCCGGAAGGCTAGGGCTTGTCCGGCGCGGCCTGGTCCGGTAAGAGGGGCGGGAGACGGTCTAACAGGTACAGGGCAACCAACCTGGTATTTTGGTATCTTTGATATATCTTGAGTTCGGCTTCTCCCGGCGGATAGTGATCCCCAATGCCCCAGACCTGGAAGGTTTCATGGGGGATGTCGCCTAAATACTTATCTGCCACCACCAACGGGGCCCCAGCCCGTTTCTCGGCCAGAAGCAGGTTAAACCCCGTGTTGCCCTGGACAGGGGCGGACCCCAGGGAGATTAGGAGAATCGGGCGGCCTTTAGCCTCTCGGGTCAGGCCGTCTAAATACTGGATAACCCTTTCATATTCCTTAGATTCTTTTGATATCTCACTGTTTCCCGGCCGAAACAAGATATTGAATTCCTCCGTACCTTGCAGCCGGGCCAGTCTCACCAGCATCCCCCAGGCCTGATTTGTCGTAGCCTGTTTTTTTGTGATTTCCTCGAGTCCTTTGCCGGACCCCTCAGCCGCCCTGGCCACCTCGTCGTGGGCGTCTACAAATATCTGGGCCAGGGTCCGGGTTTGGCTGGCGGAACCCCCACTGATGATAGATCCATCAGGAAAAACAATATCTTTTGATTCTCCCGTGAGCGGTTCCTGCTTTAGGACGGCCTGGGGAGGAGCGCAGGCTGATAATGTGATCAGCGCCACGACCAGGAAACCGAGCACAGCGCGAAGAGGACGGCACCAGATTGACCGGATCATAGTTTAACCTTGTTTAACCTTCGTTTTCTTGCTGGGGCAGGGTGAGTACTTGAAGACGATGGAGATCCATCTTGATGAATGAGTGGAGGTGAACCACAGGGTGTCTCCCTGCCGGCCCTTCTTCACACCTACCTTGTGTCGTGCTTACTGAGATTAGTGGGCTCCGGATTGGTCTGGTTCGAGATCCGGTGAGACCTGGTCTCCCTTTAAGCTGGGCTTAATTATGCCGATGGAGACCTTCCACAACCGATCCTTCTCTGCCACAAGAGTACCGATCTCGGCCTTGATGGAGTCAAGTTGGCGATCTTTTTCAGCCATTTCCTTATCTGAATAACAACCTCTGGATTCCATCTCCCGATAATTCTTTTGAACCCGCTTTATTTTTTTGTCAACTTCTTTCATTTGCGACTTTACGTTCATATCATGCCCTTCCAAAGGATTTATCTTAACCGCACCAGCGTATTGATTTGTTAATAGCCTACTGCCGGGCCGTCAATGGATTCCCCGCAATATCCGTTTATCTTCCACTCTAACAGTGACCTGTGTTTTATCAAAATATTCCAACAACGGGATGGCATACTTTCGAGACACACCGGATAGATCTTTAAACGATTGGGTTTCGATCTCCTTATTTTGCTTCAAGAATTCGATTAATTTGATTTTTAGATCCTCCAGCGGCGCGTGATGGTAAAATAAATCCTCCTTGACTTTGACCAACACTCCCTTGTCAACCAGAGCGCCCAGCACGCCGTTCGGGTTCGGATCAGAGATCTTGGCCGCGACCTCTTTGAAATAAGGCGGGCTCAATCCTCCCTTTAAGAACATTTCTTCGATCTGTTGCCCCGTTTTCTGCTGGTCCTCCAGGAACGTCACCCGGTGAGTGGCCAGTCGGATGATGTCCTTGTCCTGGGCCAACGTTCCTTCTCTGGTCAGGTGACCGATGAGGACATTGAACAACTTCTGATCGACCATATAGCCCAGGCGGGAGCGGAGTTCTTCTTTCGACATTCCAGGCTTGAGCGGGTTATTCGTATGATGGGTTTTCAAGCGGCCGATAAGGCTGTCTCTAATCTCATCAAAGATCCCCCGATCGATGTAATGACCGCGTTCTTTGTCTACCAAGACCACCTTTTTGGCTGAAGAGAGCCGGGATAGAATATCCTCCAGTCGTCGCCTTGAGATCGGGACGCGCCATCCTATTTCCCGGAGGTCGAGTCCGTCCGTCTTTGATTCGAGAAGATGCACCGCCACGGCGTCTTCCGGCCGTCCCTGGGCCAAGAGATCCAGATTGGTCAGAACCTCCTGGGAGAACCGTTTATGTTTTCTGGGTAAAGGATTAAAAATTTTGCCGCCGCCGATGGTTTGGACGGGGGAATAACTTCGAATCACGTACCGGTCTCCGGCCTGGGCCACAAACGGCGCCTCCAGCCTGATTTGAATCGCCCCATCTTCACCCGGCTTCATCTCGTTGCGGTCAAGCAAAATCACCTTGCCCATGATTTCGGCCGAGCCCGAATGGAACCTGACTTTGGCGCCATTCTTGAGCGGCCGGGGTGCAGTCGCTAAATAGTGTATTCCCAGATCCATCATAAATGAGGGCAGCAATGCCTCCGGCGGGGCCAGGACATCTCCCCGGTCGATGACCGACTTTTCCAACCCCTGGACGTTGACCGCAGTCCGTACTCCGGCCGAAACCTTTGGGACATCAAGGCCGTGCACCTGAATACCCCTGACCTTGGACTTAAGACCTTTAGGATAAACGACAATGGGGTCGCCTACATTTATGGACCCGGAAATAGTCGTCCCGGTGATGACGGTGCCAAACCCCTTCATCACAAAGACCCGGTCAATGGGCAACCGGAAGACCCCTTCGGCTGGCCGCGGCTCAAAGTTCAGGATCAATGAAGCAATGATATCCTTAAGCTCATCTAATCCCTGGCCGGTAGTGGATGAAACTGGGACAATGGGTGCGTCGGCCAGGAAAGTGCCTCGCAAATACTGGGCCACCTCGTCTTTGACCATCTCCAGCCATTCTTCATCGACCAGATCAATCTTAGTCAAGACCACCAGTCCCTTACGGACACTGAGTAGCTGGCAGATGTCAAGATGTTCACGGGTTTGGGGCATTACCCCCTCATCGGCGGCAATCACCAGGGCGACCATATCCACCGTGGCGGCACCCGCCACCATGTTCTTGACGAATTTTTCGTGTCCGGGGACGTCAATAATGCCGACTTTTTGACCATTGGGAAGATCAAGGTGGGCGAAACCTAACTCGATGGTGATTCCGCGGAGTTTTTCTTCTTTCAGACGGTCGGTATCTATCCCGGTCAAGGCTTTGATCAAAGATGTTTTGCCGTGATCGATGTGTCCGGCTGTACCCAATATGATCTGTTTCATCGTCGGCCCGCTATGGTTTTCTGAAAGGCTAAATTAAACTCAAAATGTAACACAACCTCCGCCATAGTCAAGTCTATATCTCTAGCTTGTTTAGATTACACGATATTACTTATTTAAAGAGATTTACCGGCTCATAACCATCCCGTTTCCGCCCTCAGTCTATCCAGTATCTTGCGGCTCTCCCACCGGCGACTATTTACTCAGATGGCTCGGGCTAGGCCTGGTAACGGCTTCAGTGTAAAAAAAATATTATGAATTACATTGAGATAAAACAAAAAAAAATGCCTTTGCGCCACTTGAAAAATTGCTCGAAATCAATCGAACGCGCTCAGTCGCTGCTTGACCAAGTTTATTGTTCCCGCTCTCGGTCATTCGAGTCTTGACATATTTTAATAACCCTGGTAGTCATTAAAGAATTTACCTCTATCCTAACTTTTTAATTTAAGTTTTCCGGGTGACCCCGGAAGAAGAATTTCAATAAGGGACCATTATGATATACGAGATCAACCCCGATAACCCTCAGATGCGGCTGATTGAAAAGGCGGTGGGCATTCTTAAAGACGGCGGCGTTATCGCTTATCCGACAGATACCTTCTACGGCATGGGTTGCGACATATTTAACAAAAAGGCCATCCGGCGGGTTTATCAGATAAAGAAACGGCCGTTGCATATTCCTTTCAGCTTCATCTGCCCTGACCTAAAAGACATCAGTAAATACGCCAAGGTGAGTAACTACGCCTATAAGACCATGCGGCGGTTGTTGCCGGGACCATATACCTTCATTTTGGAAGGCTCTTCCATGGTCCCCCAAATAATGTTGACTAAACGGAAGACGGTGGGTATCCGGGTGCCGGACAACAATATCTGCCTGACCCTGGCCATGACCCTGGGCAACCCCATTCTCAGCACCAGTGTCTCCACCGAGGACGGCCGGATTCTTCATGAACCGTCTTTGATTGAGGAGGCTTTCGAAAATCAGTTAGATCTGGTGATTAGCGGCGGGATATTATACCCGGAACCATCGTCCATCATTTCACTTATCAATGATGTTCCGGAAGTCCTGCGGGTCGGCAAAGGGGATGTGACTGTTTTTGAATAGAGTCTCGGGTTGCGGGTTACGTGTCATGCGGTGCGGTTGACGATTTGCGGCTATTCATGAATTATATCCCAATGTCAT
>JADFXY010000116.1:0-8617 GCA_015233355.1 Deltaproteobacteria bacterium
GGGCATAGCCTATGACCGCAAAGAGAGACTCGACGATGCCATCGCCGCCATTCAAAAGGCTATTGAACTCGATGGAGAAGAGGTCAAGTTTTACCAGCATCTGGGCTTCCTGTACGAGCGGACCGAAAATCACAAAGAAGCCGCCAGATGTTTTTCCAAGGTCATGGAATTGGAACGGGAGCACGAGGATGATGAGGAGGAGTAACTTTCATCGGACCTATCCATATGTTGGGCAATAAACAGATTATTTTTGCTCTCGCTGTGATCGTTCTGGTCTCGGTAACGGCTCCGCCCATTGATAGCCTGGTCCGGGCCGCGGCTCAAGCCGTTTATTATGAACCAACCATAAAAGACATTGTCGCCGCCGACTGCGGAAGATGCCATTTCGGCTCGATCAGATACTTAGGCGATTATAACGATCTAAAGATGTACGCCGATTCCGGATTACTGGCCACCATGGTTCAGGGTCCGATGAGAAGATTTGCCGGAAACGACGCCGATACTATTCTAACCTGGATTGACCAGGGCGCATCGGAAAAGGCAAACGGTACCCTAGCCCAATTTCAACCCGGCCCACAAGGTTCCCCAGGCGCCGGCCGCCCTCCGGATGTTAGAAGCAATGGCCCGTCAGTTCAGTTAACCTATAATGATCCCATTAAGTATATTTTGGCGCAGGATTGTCTCCGATGCCATTCCGGGCCGTTCCGGAACATGACTACATATAAACATGTCAAAATGTATGTTGATAACGGACTGTTAAAAATACTGGTTAGGGCGGGCGGGCCGATGCACAGGTTCGCCGGACCGGACGCCGGAATTATTATTGATTGGATCAACGCCGGGGCGCCGGAGTAAAAGTCTCGACGCAGGAGGGAAGATTACTGATATGAGAAAGAATCATGTGATCGGGGGACTAATCACCTTTGGCCTGGGGCTCTTTCTGGCCTATCTCTACAACCTTCAGGTAGTTGAGGTCATCAAAGGAGCGGCGCAGCCGATTTTAATTATCATTGGGCTGCTGGCCCTGGCCGCGGCCATATTCGGCGATTCCCGTTTCAACAAGATCAACTACGCCTTGGCCGCCGTTTTTCTCTGCGTAGGTCTTTACGGCGTATACGATGAATATTACGCCACTCTGGATTTCCTTAGCGGATTTTTCCCTCCCGCTTTGATCCTGGTCGGCCTGGTGGGCGTGGCTCATGGTATCAAGGTGACTAAACAGAGTTAAGAGGAGAACCTATGGGCCGGATGACCACCAGCATCATCAAACGCGTCTATGCCAAACGCTATGACCTGGAATATGACCCGCCGGTGCCCAGGTCGCAGTATTATCTCTCCCGGCTGCAGCCTTTGGTCGTGGCCGGCCAAAAGAGAAAAATGCAGATCATTTTGCTCGTGTCGTTTGTCATCTTGATAGTTGCGACCGTTCATTATTACAACCTGATCGTTAATGATGAAGAAGAAGCGCTGGCTTCCATCGGCCGCGTTAATGCTTTACTGCAAAGAAGAAACGACATTTCGATCAATCTGTCCAAAGCCGCCTTAGACTACTCCAAGCACGAACGGAATGTCTTTACCGCGGTCGTGGCCTTGCGGTCGGCCTTGACCAAGCCGGGAATAAAAAGCGCCGAAATCGACGAACTACTAAAGGGCCTTAGCCAACCGGGTAAGGCTGTCGGGGCCAAGCCGGTTACAGAGCCTGGAAAAGATCCCGTGAGCTCCTTGACCGGGCTGTTGGCCTTGGGTGAACAATACCCAAAACTGGAACTTTCCGCCACCTTTCAGAGTTTAATCGCTGCGTTGGTCGAGGTGGAAAAGGACCTGGCCCAAGAGCGGATCAAGTTCAACAACACCGTCAAAATATATTCCGCTCACTTGCGACTGTTCCCCAATAACATTTTTGCCCGTATTTTCGGGTTTAAAGACTTGCCTTATTACCAGGCGACGGAAGACGCCAAAGGCTTCAGACCAATCGACTATTAGCGGGGCGGGTTACGGGTTGCGTGTTGCGGGTTACGTGTTGCTCATTACCGGCGTACGCCCCAGTTGGGAGCGCATCAATTTACATTTACATTGTTGTGTCCCAACTACGCAATATATGAATAAAACAGCCAACCTGGAAAACGGTCCAATGGAGCGACTTGATTGGAAGCCAAGAACAGTTCCTACAATATAGATATCTTTGGACGGGGGCCTTTAAGGAACCGGATTTATCTGGTCGGCGCCCTGGTCCTCTTATCCGTGCTTTACGCCTACTTTTCAGACTACAATCTGGCCACCGGAACCGGAAACCTGTGTATGGTCTTGTTTCTATCCGCAAATATATATTTCCCGGCCAAGCGGATTCGGCTTCACTATAACATGAAAAATGTCCAGCCGACTTTTAACCGGCTGCTCGTCTATCACATCTGGTTAAACACTACGTCGTTCGCTGTCGCCTGCATCCATTGTTATGTGACGTTATGGTCCAACAACTGGCTGTTGTTTGCCTTGTTCCTGATGGGCTGGCTAACCGTGGCCGGATTTTTGATGTTTATCAAATATCCTCCATCCAAGGTGAAAAAAGGAGTGTACATTCTCCATACCCAACAATTCTTGTTTTTCATTATGATTTTCGCCATGCTCAAAGGGCACTATGTGTTCTGAGCAACGCGTCTACCCGGAGTTAATTTCCTCATGAAACTTCTGACCATGGTTGGCATATTGATTATCGTTGGAGTCCTGGCCTTTGCCGGCAACCTGTTGATCGGCATCAGCAAGCTAAGTAAAGAGATTGAAACTGAACTGGAACGGGCGACGGAAGAATGAAATACGCAGCATGTGCCAAATGCGCCAAATCAGTCGGGATGGTCAATGTATTCGGGAACATCATGATGATCCTGATCAAGGGATACCTGGGCGTGGTGGGAGACAGCAAGGGCCTTGTGGCTGACGCCATCCACTCCGGAGCCGATCTCCTGGCCACTATCGTCATGATTATCGGCATGAAGATTTCCGCCCGCCCCGCCGATAAGAAATACCCTTACGGTTACGGTAAGGCTGAGCATGTGGTCGCCATATTGATTTATCTGTTTTTATTTGTAATCGCTTGTTACATTGCTTTTGATGGCACCGTGGCCATTCTCCAAAAGCATCAGGTCGTCCCCTGTATGGACGCCGCCTTTGGAGCCATTTTATCTATTGCCATCAATGAACTCATGTTTCGGCAGGGGATCTGCGCCGGATCCCAGATCAACAGCCCGTCGATGGTGGCCAAGGCTTGGGAGACCCGGTCCGATGTCTATTCCGCTATTGCAGTGCTGATCGGCATAATTGGGTCAAGAATGGGTTTCCACTGGATGGACCCGTTGGCGGCCATTATGGTCGGCTTGATCATTCTAAAGATATGTATCGAATCTATTAAAGACTCCGCTTTAAAGCTGATGGATAAGACGGTGGAAGAAGATATTATGGAAGATGTTCACCTGGCTCTGGGAAAGGTCGAGCATCTGGCCAGGTTGCGGAACATGCAGGCCAGAGACGTCGGCAGTGTCTTGGAATTCGAGATGGACTTCGACGTGCCGGCCGACATGAATGTGGCCCAGGGCGAACAGGTAAAGGAACAGATTAAGAAAGCCCTTATGGACGCTATAGAACGAGACTTAACTATAAAAGTAAGATTATTTGCCACCTCAGGATAATGAATATGAAAAAAACTGAGTACAATTTTTGTATGAAGGAATTCAAACCGGCCGTAATCGGGGTGAGCGCGTTGGTGGTGGTCTTGATTGCCTGGGCCGTGTGGCATTGCGTTCAAAGACCGAACCGGGCCATGCACCTTTCCCTGGCCGCCGCCACCGCGGCTGTGCCATCGGGGCCGCCCATTGCCGTCAAGGCCAAAATGACTCATCCTTACTGGGGCAACTGCAATAAATGCCACGTCACCATTGACGCCGGAATGCCGGTTTCCAAAGTGATGACGGGGCCGCCCATTGACGTCAAGACCAAAATGACTCATGCCTACTGGGGCAATTGTCTCATGTGCCACAAAGTCATCGGCGGTTTCCAGGCTCAACCGCAGCCGCAAGCCAAGGCCGCGGCACTTAACCAGTTCAATGCCCAGTCGTTGGGGCTAAAGGCTGAGTCCGTGACTGCGGCATCCATGCGCCAAATGGGATTGGCCAACGAAGACGGAGCATTAATTCTTGAGGTGGCGCCCAATTCAGCGGCCGCCCAGGCCGGTCTCCAGGCCGGTGACGAAATTGTCCGGATAGATAAAGCCAGGGTAGAAACCAAGCCGGCATTGGATAACGCGATTCAGAAAGCCGATCCCGGCAGCCAGGTCAAGATAACCCTATATCGGGGCAAGAAAAAAATGAGCGCTTTCGTTATGTTGCCCCAAGAAACCGTTCAAAATGTAACTGCGGCCGCGGCCAACATTCCCATGACCCAGAATCAGATTGAGACTCAAGCGGAACAATTGGGAGTACCTAAGACACAGCAGAGTGTGCAAAATGCTTTGCAGAGACAAGGGCGACCAGGGGCTAACACCAATATTCCGATGACCCAGAACCAGATCGAGACCCAGGCGGAGCAACTAGGAGTACCTAAAACCCAACAGAGTGTGCAAAACGCCCAACAACAGCAGGTACGGCCTGTGGCCAACATTAATTACGGTAAGGTGGCTGTGGCGTCGGCCGGTCCCGGCTTAGGATATCAAATCTACCCGCAATTCGGGGCCAGTCCATATTTTATCATATTTGATTCCGCCCAAAACACCTATCGCAGCGTGGCTAATCCCGGCGTGGCTTCGGCCGGTGGCCGCGGGGTCCAGACGGGGCAATACCTGGTTGATTTGGGGGTGAGCAATGTGGTGGCCGGCAGCTTTAGCTCAAACGCCCTTCAAGGACTTCGGACACTTCGGGTCACCTCCTATGCCGGAGTCACCGGAACTGTTCAAGACGCCCTGGCCGCGTTTACAAGCCGGCGTTTAGTTCCGGTAAACACCAATCCGCCCAATATTCAGGCGGCACCTCCCCAGGCTTTAGCTTCTCCGAGGGGGGCCAGGCAGCCGAATCAGGTTATCTTCTAGTATAGTAGACCGATGTGTCATTATTCCCAGGATAAACCAGCACTAGTTGCAAGGAAACCGGGTAATGAGAGAACTGGAAGTCATGAAAAATAAATCAGCATGGATGGGTCCGATAACGGTCACGGCCTTTGTGATGGTCCTGGCCATGATGTATGTTTGGGCTGGAGATGTCACTCCCGGCTCCGAGGGGAAGGAAGCCATTGAAGCAGAGGTGGCCGCGGCTCTTCGGGTAAAGGCGTTACCGTCGGATAGCCAACTGATTAATCAAGGGCAATTCCCGGCCGGTATCGGCAACGACCAGATTCAGTTGATCAAGAATCCTCCCATCCCTGTCCCTGCGGACAATGGGGCAAATAGTCAGGCCGTGGTTCCCCAGAACAACCAATTGGCCCACCAGATTCAACAATTTCCGGCCGGGATAGGTAATGATCAGATCCAACTGATAAATAATCCCCCAGCCCCTGTCGGGGCGAATAATCCTCCGGCTCCAACGGAAAAGAGATTCCCAGCCGGTATCGGTAACGACCAGATTCAATTGATCGATACCACTCTCCCTTCCGGGCTGGGTAATCAGCAGATGCGATTAATCAAACAAACCCGGCTGACCGGGCCATACCTGGGGTTGGCTCTCAGCGATGTTCCGGCGGCAACTGCCAATGAATTCAATCTTGCCCCAGGCGCGGGCTGCTATATCACGACCGTTGTCTCCATGTCGCCGGCTCAGAAGTCCGGGCTGCGGACTGGAGACGTCATCCTGAAATTCGACGGCAAAGACGTCGCCGGAACGGCCCAATTGGCGCAGATGCTATCCGGCCGGCAACCCGGTGACGTGGTCAAAATAGTATTTATCCGAGACGCCAAAAAGCAGTCGGCTCACGTGAAAATTGAGAATCCGCCCCTAGGCCTGAACTTAGGCCGGACACAAAATCCAGGCTGGATTGGGGCTGATATCCAGGATATCGATGCCGTGATGGTCGTTCAGTTCAATCTGCCGGACAAAAAGGGCGTGATCATCAGTTATGTTGCGCCCGGCTCACCGGCTGAGCAGGCCGGTCTTCAAAACGGCGATGTAATCAAACGGCTGGGTGCCGCCCGCATCAGGGATGTGCAGCATTTTCAGTCTCTTGTTTCAGAAAGCAAACCCGGACAAACGATTCGGTTGAACATTTTTAGAGCAGGACAGTACCAGGATGTGGATGTGGCCATGGCTCAGCAATCCCTGGCTGCTCCGAATATTCCCCAGGTGGCTCCGGCTGATGTGACCATAGAGGGGGCCTGGATCGGGATGGATGTGTCCGAACTGTCGGCCAAGGATGTCGGCGCCATGGGATTGCCCGCCGGGACCAAGGGGATCTTGGTTGCCGACGTAGAAGGCCCGCCGGCTTCTGTCGTGGGTTTTCAGGCGGATGATGTGATTATCTCCATTAACGGCGCGGCTACGCCGGATATCAATAGCTTTGTTAACGCCACCAAGCGGCAAACGGGGGCCGTAGTCGGAGTTATTCGCGGAGGTAAACATTTGATGATCACGGTTCCGCCGGCAGGTTTCACCCAGCAGGGGACAAAGTTGAATACCGGACTGGATAAAAAATTCAGCCAGGTGGCCATGACCACCGCCACGGCCGGCCGGATTGGAATTTTCGCCGAGTCCCCGGACCTGAACGCCGGTGTAACCGGCAACTCCCGGCAAACACCCTACTTGATGGTTATGGACTTAAACAAGAACGCCTACGCCTCATTAGGTCAGGTTGATGCCAATAATTTGAAAGACGCGTTTGAGCGAAACAATATCTCAGCCTTGATTTGCACCGACATATCCAAACCGGCCGCAACGGAATTGAGCGGCAAAGGTATCGTCATCTATAGCGGCGTGGTCGGGCCGGTATCTGATGCCCTGGGATTATATGAGGGTAACGGCCTCATCGCCATGAAAGGGTTCTAGGCCGCATGGTCGTAAGACGATGGATATTGCTCCTGTCGGTCATCTTGGTCTGGCCGGTAACCGCCGGTGCGGCCAACGTGGTCAATAATACCGGCCTCCAGCAACTGCAGCAAGCCTTTACCCAGGCCATTGCAGTAGCGCGGCCGGCAGTAGTCAGCATCAAAGCCTTGAAGAAAGGTCCGGCAAACGGCAGCCGGGGCGGGGTTATAATTCAATATGAGAGCATTGGTTCAGGATTTATCGTTGATTCACGGGGCTTCATCGTCACCAATAATCATGTAGTGGATGGAGCGGAAAGCATCTCTGTCGGCCTGTGGCGAGCCCAAGATAACAAATTTGAAGCCAAATTGGTGGATGCAGACCAGTTACTCGACCTGGCCGTACTGAAAATCGACGGGCCGGAACCTTTTACTCCGGCCATATTGGGTGATTCAAACAAAATTGAAGTGGGCCAATACGCCATCAACGTGGGCAGCCCTTTTGGGTTTGAACACACCGTGACCATGGGGATTATCAGCGACCTGCACCGGAACCTGTCAATTGAGGGGCTGTCCTATAATGATATGATCCAAACCGATTCGGTGATCAATCAGGGCAACAGCGGCGGTCCTCTCATCGATATTACCGGCCGGGTCATCGGCATCGGAACGGCTATTTATGCCCCTTCCGGAACGTATACCGGACTCGGTTTCGCCATCCCCGTTAACCGGGCGAAGCAATTTTTCAGCGGTGTAACCGGGGCAGTCCAGGCCGCCATGACCACACCGGTAGACCCGGTTCCGGCGAAAGAGCCGATCAGCTTGACCGACCGGATGCCCACTGATCAGATCCACCAGAAATTTGCCGATTGTACCACGTGCCATACGATAACTAAAAAAAGCTTGGTGAATCTGCAGAAACCTTTACCACACCCGGCAGTGGGCGCATGTGATACGTGCCACATCATGGTGAATGAACCAGTGGCCCAAGGCCCGACCCAGGTGGCCAGTGTCCGGCCTGTGGTAACCTCGGATGCCTTTGAGACGCAGAACCGTCAGTTCTACTGGAATATCATCCTCAAGCTGTCCATGATTATTTTTGTGGCGTCAGTCATCTCGACTATGCTGGGATTGGGTGGCGGATTTTTGTACATGCCCATCCTGTTGTCTTGTGGGGTTGATTTTAAGACGGCCGCGGCCACCAGTCTGATTATGATTACGGCCAGCGGTTTGTCCGGGTGGCATCGCTATCTAAAGGCCGATTTGGTTGATTTTAAGCTAGTTATGGCGCTGGAAATACCGACCATGATCGGTGCCTTTCTTGGCGGCATGGCATCTGATAAATTGCAGCCGGTAACACTAACCTTAACATTCGGCATCGGGCTTATTGTCGCCGGCTTTTTTATCCTACGGGAAAGAGAACTAAAGACAGGGGGGCCGCTCAACATCGGTCCCTGGTTGTGGCGTCGAGAGTTCAATGGATATGTTTATGACGTGGATTTGCTGGTCGCTACGGTTCTGTCTTTCAAAATGGGATTTGTCGGGGGGCTGATCGGGGTAGCGGGCGGTTGGTTAAGGATTCCCATGATGGTTGCCCTCTTCGGCATCCCCATGAAAATAGCCATC
>JADFXY010000116.1:8709-11599 GCA_015233355.1 Deltaproteobacteria bacterium
TTCCCCTTGGCATCATAACCATTATCGGCGCCCAGGTGGGGGCTAGAGTTTCATTAAGCACTGGGAATAACTTATTGCGTTTTCTTTTTTCTCTGGTCCTCGGCCTGGTTGGCTTTGGGATGATTTTTAAAATGATGTAGGTTTCGCATTTCGGGTTGCGTGTTGCGGGTTGATGCCTCTAACTTAAGATTCGGACTTGGTGTCCGCATTACCCTGAGGCGGGATTAGCCCAAAAACGCCTGGCAGGGGTGAACGGCCCTGATGAAAAAGAACAAGAATTTTCGGATAAGAAATTATTCCTGGATAGCAGGGGTTCTGCTGGTTCTCGGGGTGTGCTCTATTTGGGCTAATGCCCAGGTGTATAGACAACCTCCGGCTCCGGCCAGGCCTTTCACCGCCCCTGCGGTTCCTCAGCCCAGTGGACTGGCGCCGTTGCCCAGCCCCTCGGAAGTTGCTGCGGACGAGCCGGCGTCTCCCAAGTCGGCCTTGATGGTCCAGGATGGCATTAGCCAGGTCGCGGCCATGACCAGACCGGCGGGGGTGGGCATATCCAGGCCCGGTGCCGATCAGCGGCCGGCCGCTCCATCAAGCGGATTGACCAACCTCACGCCCTATACCGGAGTAGACGGTCGGATAGGTTCGGGGTTGATCTTTGATCGGCGGGGTTATCTTTTGACTACTTTCCAAACCGTGGGTAAGGCGGCTGTGGTCAATGTGACCTTGTTTTCCGGGGGGCAACGTCAATATGAAGCCGACGTCGTTGAAGTGGATCCGGCGACCGACCTGGCCTTGCTTAAAATTCGTTCGACGGAATTGTTCCCCGCTGTGGCCCTGGGCAATTCCGATTTAGTCGAAGTGGGAGATATTGTCCTGGCTATCGGCAGCCCCTTTGGGTTTTCCCGCACGGTGACCATGGGGATTGTTTGCAGTAACCGGCGGAATCTTAATATTAACGGTATAAGATACCCGAGCATGATCCAGACGGATGCGGTGGTCAATCAGGGTAATGACGGCGGCCCGCTGGTAAACATCAGGGGGGAAGTGATCGGCATCAATATGGCTTCCTACCGTCCGGACAATCATTATTCCGGGCTCGGTTTCGCCATTCCGATTAATGACGCTTTGGAGTTCATCGAGGCTAATGTTCAATGAATCCTGATCCGAGGATACAATTATGAACTCAAAATATATCGTATTGGGCATATTTTTGGCCCTGCTGGTCATTGGTCTCGCCATGGGAGATTTCACCGAGACCTGGCGTAATGGGGCCACCCTCTGAATGTCTTGTATCGGGTTAGGCTAACCCAACAAACCGAACTAAGGGGTAACCGATGTTAGAGCACTATTTTGGCCTTGATCAAAAGAAATTCGGCACAATGTGCGGACTTATCGTGGCTGTGGCCATAATTGTGACCGTGATCTACTGGGCCGTGTTTGGCTTTGGGAGATGGAAGAAAGAGTTGAATCAGGCGTCTAATCTTATGATGGCGGCGACCAATTCTCCAACCACGGCAACGGCGCCGGCGGGTCAAACAGTGTTGATCGGTCAACCGGCTCCGGCCCGATCTTTGCCCGCCGGAGCGGGGCAATACCTCTGTCCCCAGCATGGCGCCGTAGGTCTGCCCAACTTGGACAGCCGGGGGAATGCCTGTTGCCCTATCTGTGGCCAGGCAATGACATTTAATAGTACCTCATCCGGCAACTTGACCTTAGCAGCGGCCGGAGCCGGGTGAATCCCTCCCGGAGGTTCGGCGAACCTCAATCCGAATTTGCGTTAACCGCCCCCCGGCGTTCCGATCTAACGGGAATGAATGGCCTGGTCTTCCAACCCTAATCGACAACTCATCGGGTGGGTAACAACCGGAATGATACTCTCAAGGTTTAGAAGTCTAACTCAGTTGGCCTGTACCTTTCTGACCAACAGTTTTTTCGGCACGATTGCTACGAAGTCCGTGAATACCAACGCCCTTAAAAGGGTGTGCGTTCCGATCCTGAACTGTTACGCCTGTCCCGGGGCTTTGTTTTCCTGCCCTATCGGGACGTTGCAACATTTTATGGCCATCCGGACCATCCCCTTCTATTGGTTGGGACTCGTCGGCCTGGTCGGCATAACTACCGGAAGAATGGCCTGCGGCTGGGTTTGTCCCTTTGGCTTCCTGCAGGATTTGATGTATAAGATCAAGAGTCCCAAGTACCGAATTTCACGTCTATTTACTTATATTAAGTACCTTGTCCTGGCCGTTTTGGTCATCATTATCCCCTATCGAACCGGGGAGTTGTGGTTCTCCAAGCTTTGCCCGGCCGGGACCTTGACCGCGGCGATTCCCTGGGCCCTGTGGAACCCGACCAATCCAGGCACGGGTCAACCGGTCTTGCCCACGGGGCCGGGGGTGATATTTTGGGTGTCCTTGCTTGTTCTGGCCGTTTTTTTGGTCTGGTTTGTGTTCAGCAAACGCCCGTTTTGCCGGGTAGCCTGCCCTATGGGGGCGATTCTGTCATTATTCAACCGATTTAGTATGGTCCGCCTGGAAGTTGAACCCCATTGCGATGGTTGCCACATTTGTGAGGCCAATTGCCCCATGGATCTAAACGTATCTCTTGATTTTAACTCGAAAGATTGTATCCGTTGCCTGGAATGTACCCGGTGCGGTCACGTGTCACTGGTCACTCCGTTTTCGTCCCAGGAAACAAAATGAGTTACCTGAGGCAAACTGCGTCCTATGAGGCGATAATTCATGCCTTGCGTCGAATTTGGAGGGATACACCCAATGTCATTGACTTAAGGGTGCGGACAAACGAGCTAATTTTTTTTAAAATAGACCATTCCGATTAAGCCCCAACGGGGCGCTCTAGGTTAGCCCAGGGCAGTGCCCTGGGAAATACGGCATGT
>JADFXY010000117.1:0-11596 GCA_015233355.1 Deltaproteobacteria bacterium
AGCGAAGCGTCACACTGAATTGATGCGTCCCGGCTTTTCTCTTGACGAGAATCCCTTACTGTGTCTTATTACACCAAGTATGGTTTTGACGTTAGCCAAACGAATTCGGTGACCCGGTGATGAATGCCCTACAAACCATTCTTTGGCCTGATTGGCATAGTCAATGAAGAATTTACCGGAAATACAAGAAATCCTATCAGCACATCTGGAAACCTTAGCTACGCAATACAAGGTGGGCAAGATAGGCATTTTTGGTTCCGCAGTTAAAGGAAAACGAAGGAAACGAAGCGACATCGACATGTTGGTGGAATTTACTGAGCCTGTGGATTTCTTTCATTTTCTCGACTTGGAAGAATTCCTTCAAACGCTATTAGGTGCAAAAGTAGACCTGGTGACGAAGAACGCATTGAAACCCCACATCGGGAAGCTCATCCTTGAGGAAGTTGTCTACCTATGACCCAACGTGAATATCAGGATTACTTTAATGATATTTTAAACTCAATAGATCAAGTTGATTTTTTTATCGGGACAATGACCTATGAAGAGTTTCTGAATGACAGCAAAACGTTAAACGCCGTAATCAGAAGCTTTGAAGTCATCGGTGAGGCAGTAAAGCATCTTCCAAAATCAATAAAGGATAAAAATACATCTATCCCCTGGAAGAAAATCGCTGGAATGAGAGATAAACTGATCCACGAATATTTCGGGATAGATTACGTCATATTATGGAAAACGGCGAGAGACACGCTACCTAAGTTAAAGGAAGACATATCTGCCATAATTAATCCGCCTGACCGTTGAAATATATTTTTCTATCCACCAGTCCAAATTACTCTTCCAACATATTGTAATCTTAGGACCCTGCCCGGCGGACCAGCCAGGCGGGGTTTTTTCTTTGGGGACTGGCAAAAGCTACACGGTAGGTAGTAACACCTGAGGCAAGTGGTTAACCTGCCCCAGATGTCAAATACGGACGGGAAAACGGGGTGCATTAGTTTGTGGGGTAGATGTGGGATGGCGCCGGGTTAGACCAGCAGCATCTTGGTGATCGGATCACCGGCTGCGACCATGGGGTAAACACATTCTTCACGGTCGACGACAAAGTCCATGATCACCGTTTGAGGTGTATCCAGGGCCTTTTTGATGACATCTTCCACTTCGTCGGGACGAGTCGCTCGCAAGCCCACTGCCCCGTAAGCCTCGGCTAAGCGGACAAAGTCGGGGGCGCCCTCCATATTGGTGCAGACGTAGCGGCGGTCTTTAAAAAGCTCCTGCCATTGTCGAACCATGCCCAAATAACGGTTGTTTAAAATAGCAATCTTGACGGGCAGCTTGTTTTCCACGGCTGTAGCCAGTTCTTGAATATTCATCTGGATACTACCGTCGCCGGCGATATCGATGACCACCCGGTCGGGGCAAGCCGTCTGCGCGCCGATCGCGGCCGGAAAACCGAATCCCATGCAGCCCAGGCCCCCGGAAGTGACAAAGGTGTTGGGTTTATCGAAATGGTAGAATTGGGCGGCCCACATTTGGTTCTGGCCCACTTCCGTGGTGATTATGGCATTCCCCTGGGTGAGCTCGTATAGCTTTTCCACCACGTATTGCGGCTTGATAACCTGGTCATCCTGCCGGTACTTGAGCGGAGAGACCTCCTTCCAGGTCTGTATTTGATGGAGCCAGCCATCCCTGCCGGCCTTCAAGTCGGAGACATCTTCTTCGGCCATGATTTCGTTGAGTGCCTGGAGAGTGAGCTTGCAGTCTCCCACGATGGGCACGTCTACCTGAATATTTTTCCGAATGGAAGTGGGATCGATGTCCACGTGAATGATTTTAGCCTGGGGGGCGAACTCATCCGTTTTCCCTGTGACCCGGTCATCAAATCGGGCTCCTACGGCAATGAGCAGATCGCATTCGCCAATGGACATATTGGCCGGGTAGGTGCCGTGCATCCCCAACATACCCAACCAGAGGGGGTGAGTCCCGGGAAAAGCGCCCAAGCCCATCAATGTGGTGGTCACCGGGAGAGACAGATGCTCGGCCAATTGACGGAATTCGGCTGAGGCCTTAGATAGAATGACCCCGCCACCGCCAAAGAGAACCGGCCTGTGGGCCTTAGCTATGAGCTTGGCGGCTTTTTGGAGTTGACCCCGATGGGGATGATAGTTGGGGTTATAACCTCGGAGATGAGCCGGCCCAGGCATGGTAAATGGGATTCTATGCTGCAGGATATCCTTGGGTAGATCAATCAAAACGGGGCCGGGCCGGCCGGAGGCGGCAATGGCGAAGGCCTCCCGGATGACCCTGGCCAGATCTTCAACCCGCTTGACCAGATAGTTGTGCTTGGTGCATGGCCGGGTAATACCTACGATATCAACCTCTTGAAAGGCATCGTTGCCAATGAGATGGCATGGTACCTGACCGGTGATGACCACCAACGGGATACTATCGAGATAGGCTGAGGCGATGCCGCTAACCGTGTTGGTCGCCCCTGGCCCGGATGTGACCAGACAGATTCCTGTCTTACCCGATGTCCGGGCATATCCATCAGCGGCATGGACAGCCGCCTGCTCATGACGGGTCAGGATATGCTTAATGGGGAAGTTGGGCATATGGTCATAGATATCGATCACCGCACCGCCTGGGTAGCCAAAGATGGTGTCCACCCCTTCGTCCACCAAGACTTCAAACAAAATTTCAGCACCGCATTTTTTTGTCACGACTTTTACTCCTCCTTAAACACTGCTCCACGAGCCGCAGAACCGACCAACCTGGCATATCGGCCCAAAACTCCGGAAGTAACCTTGGGGGAAGGCTGTAGCCAGTTTTGCCTCCTGGTTTCCAGCACCGCCTCATCTACCCGGAGAGTAAGCAGGCGGGCCGGAATATCAATTTCAATTTCATCATCTTCCTCAACCAGGGCGATGACTCCGCCGTCCATGGCCTCGGGTGAGATATGACCGATGGACGCGCCGCGTGTAGCCCCGGAAAACCGGCCATCAGTGAGCAAGGCTACCTTGGCGTCCAACCCCATGCCCGCAATAGCCGCGGTAGGGGTCAACATTTCCCGCATTCCCGGGCCTCCCTTGGGACCTTCATACCGGATGACCATCACGTCTCCAGGTTCGATCATCCCGCTTAAAATGGCCTGGGTGGCCTCATCTTCAGACTCGAAAACACGAGCCGGACCCCGATGCCGGCGCATTTCGGGAGCTACGGCCGATTGTTTGACTACGCATCCATCCGGGGCCAGGTTGCCGAACAAGATGGCCAGACCGCCTTCCGGGGCATAGGGTGACTCCAATGTCTTGATCACGTTTCCGTCGGCCGGAGCAGAGCCTTGGAGATTGTCTTCGACCAACCGGCCGGTTACCGTCAAGCAATGGCGATCCAACAGGTTTTGCCGGTCAAGTTCCTTCATCACCGCCGAGACACCGCCGGCCGCGTCCAGGTCTTCGAGATGGAACGGTCCGGCCGGGCTTAAGTGACACAGCCGAGGTATCCGGCCGCTAATGGTATTCACCCGCTCAAGTTGCAGCTCCAGGCCGGCTTCGTGGGCAATGGCGGCCAGGTGAAGCAATGTGTTGGAGGAGCAACCCAAAGCCATATCCACCGTCAAGGCGTTCTCCAGGCTGCCGGGAGTCAGTATCTTTCCGGGCGTGATGTCCTTGTACAAGAGTTCCATGATCTTCATTCCGGTCTGCTTGGCCAGGACCAGACGTTTGGAATAGACGGCCGGGATGGTGCCATTTCCGGGCAAGGCCATACCCAAAGATTCAGTCAAACAATTCATTGAGTTGGCCGTAAACATGCCGGCACAGGAACCGCACGTGGGGCAGGCGTTTTGCTCCAACTCTTCGAGTTCATCTAAGTCCATCTTTCCGGCGCCGACCGTCCCAACCGCCTCAAAAACCTTGGCCAGGTCAGTGGGTTGCCCGTGATGACGACCGGCCAGCATGGGTCCCCCGCTGATAATGATAGCCGGGATGTTCAACCGGGCGGCGGCCATGAGCATACCTGGGACTATTTTGTCGCAGTTAGGTATCAGGACCAGGGCGTCAAAGGCATGAGCCCGAACCATGATTTCGACTGAGTCGGCAATTGTTTCTCGGCTGACCAGGGAGTACTTCATCCCCTCATGATTCATGGCGATGCCATCGCAGACACCAATAACGCCAAAGTCGGCCGGTACTCCGCCACCCATGTAGATGCCGGCTTTGACCGCATCCACGAGTTGGTTCAGGTGCATGTGTCCTGGAACAATACTGCTGTGGGCATGGGCGATGCCGATCAGAGGGCGGCTCATCTCCTCTGTGGTGTGTCCCAACGCTCTGAACAGGCTCCGGTGGGGCGCCCGCTCAAATCCTTTTCTGGCCGAGTCACTGAGCATGTAGTTCTCCAATTATCACAGTTTCGGGTTTCGGGTTGCGTGTAAGGTTGTGTGTTACGTGTTTCGGGTTGTATGTTTCGGATTGCCGGCGGATTCCAATCCGTACCCATAATTCATCAACATTGGGATGAAGCTCTGGAATAAAACGGTAATAGCATCCTAAGGCTAACCTATCAGGTTACCGGCTAAGCTGGCCCTGGGCCTGGACGCGGGTACGGATTTGGTTGACCAGGCCGCCGGCATCGATGAGTTGCTGCATGAAAGGCGGAATTGATTGAGACTGGTAGGTCCCGCCTTGAGTCAGGTTTTGAATCAGTCCTTGGAGTGTATCTATTTCCAGTATGTCCCCTTCCTTGACCTTGTCCGAGGCTTCGGCGCATTCCAGCAACGGCAGGCCGATGTTGAAGGAGTTGCGGTAAAATATGCGGGCAAAGCTGGGGGCGATAATGGCGGAGATTCCGGCGGCCTTAAGGGCCAATGGGGCGTGCTCCCGCGACGAACCGCACCCGAAATTAATCCCGGACACGATGATGTCCCCCGGCTTGACCTCTCGGGCAAATTCCGGCCGCAAGTCGGCAAAGGCATGGCCGGCCAGAATATCCTTATCTGAAACATTTAAGTATCGAGCTGGAATGATCAGATCTGTATCAATATGGTCGGCAAAACGCCAAACCTTACCTTTTAGTAGCATCGTGTTCTCTCCTTATTGTTTGACTCCCGGCTCTAACGGCAGCCGGTGATGTTCATCTATTTCTCGCGGTTAAGCTACAACCCTTTATCAGGCGTAACATAGTGCATCCAACCAATGGAAAAGCTCTGGTTTTATCTTTGTTTCCAGCTCCTTGAAGGCCGCTCCGGCCTCTTTGTCTTTCCCGCTTTTCTTCAGAACTATGATTTTAACAAAAGCTTCGTGGGCCTTTTGATGATGTTCATTTACCTTTTGGTAAGCCATGTGATCACTTAGTCTCTTCAAATCACCATGAAATTGCTTGCCGAAGGCACAGTTCAGATGGGAAGGCACATCTTCCGGGCGCAAGTCGATATATCCGTCGTTGAATGCTTCGAGCTTGGACAACCAATCCAAATGGGCCGCCTTTACCTTGGCAACGCCAAACCGAAGCGGGGTAAATTTCAGGTGAGAGAGATGTTCTCCGAGTCCTTCTTCCGCGGCCAGAAGATGGACCTCCGCAGATTGGCGTTTTGTCCGGTGTCCGCCAAAGGCCACGGCAAACATATTTTCCTTCACCTTTACACCGGCCCCTTCAATCTCTTGGAGCATATTTACGCTGTCGTGGATATGGTCTAAAATGGTATGGGCGTTTGTCGCGACAGTGCTGACATTGCGGGACATTTCACTTGTTGTCACCGATTGTTCCTCAACCGCGGCGGCAATGGTCGCGACCATTTCCATGATCCGGTGGATCACCTTTTCGATGTCGCCGATCCGGGTCACCACCCGAGCGGTAGCCTGTTGGAGTTGTTCAACTTTTACACGGATGACATCGGTCGACTTCGATGATTGCCGGGCTAATTCCTTAACTTCGGTAGCTACCACGGCAAAGCCCTTGCCCGCTTCACCTGCCCTGGCGGCTTCGATGGTGGCGTTAAGAGCCAGGAGTTTGGTTTGTTCGGCGATTTCATTGATGGCTTCCAGGACCGACCCGATCTCTACCGAGGCTTTTTCCAGCACCTGCGTTTCGGTGCGAACGCTTTCCACATCTTTATTGGCTTGGGCGCTGATCATCCGCCCTTGTTCCGTATTTTGGGCAATCTCACGCACTGTCGCATCCATCTCTTCCATACCGGCCGCAATGGTGTTGACATTTTCGGAGACGCTTTTGATCTCCTCAGCCACGGATTCGATGCTGCGGCAACCCGCTTCAGTCAGTTGATTAACCCGAGATGTATGGGCGAGAGTGCTCTCCGCCGTTTTAAGATTCTCTTCCGACAATGTCTGAAGAGAGCGGGAGAACTCCTCTATGGTCTCGGCGTTGGCCCCGATTTTACGAACTGTTTGTTCCTGCTTGGAGGCAAACAGATTAAACCAACCGGCCAGCAGGCCCAGTTCATCAGAATTAGGCACCTCCAAGCGTGACGTCAAATTCCCTTCGCCCTCCGCAATATCTTTCAACGTCCGGCTGACCCGTCTGGCCGGTTGGCTAACCAGCTTCAGGACGACCACCCAGGTAACCAGGATCAACACCAACCCGTTGGCCGCGGCCGTGAGCATGATGGCCGGGAGAAGTTTATCCATATCGGTTGCTTTAACTATTCCTCGAAACGATGAGAATAGAATCGCCATGGAGATGATCATTCCACCTAACGTAACGACCACAATCGGAACGACTATCTTGATCCAAATAGTTAAGTTGCCAAGCCGCTTGAGAAACTCTTTCATTCCGCGTCCTTTGGCTCAGGTTCAAATCGTTATGATTCGACATCGCTGATGGTCACATTGACTTTATGATTTTCTTGAAATGTTTCATGGCCTGATGATCATAGTTCCAGGCGCCTTTCCTCGAAGCTTCGCCCAATTTATCGCCGGCGTAGTCTTCTACCATTGATAGGTAGGCGTGTAACAAGGATTTGTGTTTATGCTTTGGCTCCTTGTGCTCTTTATCGACGCATTCCCAAAAATCGGTTGCACATTCAAGGACGCGTTCTTCTTTCGCTATTTCCAGGCACAAATCTTCTAATGTACCGGGACGCAAGGTTGGTGTGGAACCTGCTTTATTATATCCCGGTAGCAGCATCACCGCGACCTTAGGAGGACCCACAATAAAGTCGAAAGGCACCTGGACTGGGGCAACTCGGCAATTCTCAATGAGTCTATGACGCTTTGAAAAGCGGCTGCAGGATCAGTCTCAGCATCTCGGCAGATGACCAATGTTTTAACGTTACTAAATTCATCAAATTCTTTTAATGAACGTATTTTAGCTTTAAACTCACCAATCCCGCCGAAATTGATTACTTGCACTCCTTCAATTCCATTAGCTTTCAGGGCATATATGAAGAACCACTTGGCATCCATGCCTTCAACTAATAGTAATTTTTCTTGTTTGATGGATTCATGGTCGAGCACCTAACGTACCTCCCAGTCTGATTCCAATGCGGCTTGCATCATTTCATAATCAAAGACATGGGGTATAGTGATGTCGCCTTTCCTGGCCAGTCGAATATAGGTGAACGAGTCCAGTTTATTTGGCGGAACTGCTGAATATGCAGCCTCGATACATTCATAACTATGGGTGGTGCCGATGATCTGGCAGTCAAATTCCTCGGCGGCTTGGAAAAGGGCTTTCCACACGTTCGGCAATACAGAGTGATGGATCCCGGTTCCGATTTCGTCCACCAGCACCGTGCCCTTCCCAAAAGTAGCCAATTGGAGAGATAAGGTAAGTAGACGCGACAGTCCTTCACCCATATAAAGAACGGGTATCTTCCTACCCATACCCACGTCTCCGTAGATCAGTTTGGTATCCCCCCGAACGACCACGGATAAGGACTTCAAATTCGGCTCAATAACCTTCAGAATTTCCATGATGGAATCTGCCTTTCCATCGATGTCCAGGATTCCAAAACGTTCGGGGTCACCCATGCTGGTTTTGATGTCGATGGGTAATATAGCTACCGGATAGTTCTGTGGATCCATTGCGCCGGCCACCAGTTCCAGTCCTCCAGGGCCGATGAAGCAGTGAGAGGTAAAAGAGACATTGTCTTTTAGCCGATAATTCATTTCGAGAGCTTGCATGTAAGTAGAACTTTGTCCAGTCTGGATCAGCTTCACTCCACCTGTTTCACCTACAGGGCCGGAGGCGATTGTCCTAGGGTAACTATCTAAATACCGATAAGTTACCGATTCTCTCTCCCCGTTCTTGGTGAGTGAAATCTCTATTTCTTCCTTCATCTCGTAATTGTGAAATATCGGCGCCCATAATTCTTCCGGTCTGAGAACGACCTGATCTACCCCTCTGCGGTTAAGTAAGTGGGGAATATTATGGAGGTTGTTTCTATCAAATAAAGTAAAAATAGCCTCTAACAAGGTTGTTTTCCCGCAATTGTTTCTCCCGCTGATCAAGGTGACCCGGCTCAGCCCTTTTGCCTCAAGGCTTTTGAAGACCTTGAAATTTTTGATAGAGACACCTGTAATCATTGTTTATCCCCGCCGGGCATGAGCATTACCGGGTTAATGAAACTTTCAGACGGCGTTGGATCACCGCCCACCAATTAGCAATCGGCACTGGTGGGCGGTGAACTGGTTTCGTTTTTCGCTATAATTCCCTATCCGAATGCCGCGGGCGACTAGGCCAGCTCCGCCGGACCGGCGATACGGCCCAGGACGGCTGAGGCGGCCGCCACCGCGGGATTGGCCAGATAGACTTCGCTCTCACTGTGGCCCATCCGGCCGAGGAAGTTGCGGTTGCTGGTGGCCACGCAGCGCTCGCCTTTGGCTAAGATGCCCAGATGCCCGCCCAGGCAGGGGCCGCAACTGGGGGGGCCGATTGTGGCTCCGGCATCCAGGAATATTTCCAGCAGGCCCATCCGCATGACTTCGCGGTAGACCTGGGGTGTCGTGGGGAGGATGATCAAACGCACGTCTCTGGCCACCTTCCGGCCCTGGATGACCGAAGCGGCCATAATCAGGTCTTCCACTCGGCCGTTGGTGCAAGAACCGATGAAGACCTGGTCTATGGGTATGTTCCCCACCTGGCTGATGGGCCGGGTATTGGCCGGCGAATGGGGGAAGGCCACCTGAGGTTCCATTCCGTCCACGGGGATGACGATCACCCGGTCATAGTTTGCCCCGGGGTCACTGGCGGCAAACCAGGCCTGCCGAGAGGATCGACCCTCGATATAGGCTTGAGTGATTTTATCCGGTGTAAAAATTCCATTTTTGGCCCCGGCCTCGACGGCCATGTTGGCCATGGAGAAGCGGTCGGCCATGGGCAGGGTGTCGATGGCTGAGCCGGTGAATTCCAGCGCCGCGTAGATGGCCCCTTCCACCCCGATCAGACCGATGAGGTTCAAGATGAGGTCCTTACCGCCCACCCAGCGGGGCAGGACGCCGTCAAAGACGATCTTGTAACTGACCGGGACCTTGAGCCACGTTTCGCCGGTGGCCATGATCGCGGCCAGGTCGGTACTGCCCACTCCGGAGGAAAAGGCGCCCAACGCCCCATAGGTACAGGTGTGGCTGTCCGCGCCGATGACCAGATCACCGGGCAAGACCAGTCCCTTTTCCGGCAGAAGAACGTGCTCCACGCCGGCTTCGCCCACTTCATAATAGTGCACGATATTGTGCTCCCGGGCGAAGCGCTTCATCATCAAGGCCTGTTCGGCGGAGTCGATGTCTTTATTCGGGACGAAATGATCGGGAATCAGGGCGATCTTTGCCGGATCAAAGACCCGACCGGCCCCCATTTCGTTAAACACCTTGATGGCAATGGGCGCCGTGATGTCGTTGGCCAAGGCTAAATCAACCTTGACCTGGATGAGTTCACCAGGAGAAACGTGGTCTTTGTTGGCGTGAGCGGCTAGGATCTTTTCTGTCAGGGTCATGGCCATAATGATAGGCTCCCGTAGATGTTCTTAATGTCAATTAGGATGTATCAACGAGAGGCCAGACGGCCGGCCCCATCGTCATCCATCCATATTATCGTTTAGATTTAGTGGGTTATAAATGCTCAGACAACTTGGGATGTTTCTTTCTGTACTCCAGCCGGTTCAGCCCGTCAACATAAGCTTTGGCCGCGGCTGTGATGATGTCCGGATCCGTGCCCCGGCCCATGACGGTCCAGCCGTTTTCTTCTAAGCGCACGGTCACCTCGCCCTGGGCATCCATTCCACCGGTAATCGCGCTGACGGAAAAACGGCCCAGCCGGGAGGTGGTCCCGACCATTTTGGCGATAGTATTGTAAGTGGCGTCAATGGGGCCGACACCGAAACCGGCGCTCTGTTGCTTTTCTCCATCTATGCTTAAGATAACCGTGGCCGTGGGGACAGCCACCGTGCCGCTGATGACGTTCAAGTATTCCAGACGGATGATTTCCGGGGTCCGGAAGAGTTCATCAGCCAGCATGGACTCTAAGTCTTCCTCAACAATTTCCTTCTTTTTATCGGCCAATTCCTTAAATCGGACGAAGAGCCGGTTGATCTCTTCTTCGGGCAATGAATGGCCCATCTTTTCCAGCCGGTCCTTGAAGGCGTGCCGGCCGGAATGTTTGCCCAGGACTAGGGAGGAGTGCAGAAGACCAATGGCTTCCGGATCCATTATCTCATAAGTCATGGGATTTTTCAACATGCCGTCTTGGTGAATACCCGCTTCATGGGCAAAGGCGTTGGCCCCCACAATGGCTTTGTTTGGCTGCACGGGGATACCGGTGATCATCCTGACCAGCCGGCTGGACGGGTAAATTTCTTGGGTGACTATGCCGGTTTCAAGATGCAGGTATTGACGCCGGGTATGGAGAGCCATGACGATTTCTTCTAAGCTGGTGTTCCCGGCCCGTTCGCCGATGCCGTTGATGGTCACTTCCGCCTGGCGGGCCCCGGCGTTGATCCCGGCCAGGGTATTGGCCGTAGCCAGACCCAGGTCGTTGTGGCAGTGGACGCTGATCACGGCCCGATGGATATTGGGGACATGATCCTTGACGTACTTAACCATTCGGCCGAATTCATCGGGCAAGGCGTAGCCCACGGTGTCGGGTAGGTTGATGGTCGTCGCCCCGGCTTCAATGGCCGCCTCGAAGACCCGGCAGATATAATCCCAATCGCTCCGGGAACCGTCTTCAGTTGAGAATTCCACATCGTCGGTTAGACTCCGGGCATATCGGACGGACTCTACCGTCCGGTCGATGACTTCTTCTCGGGTCATCTTCAATTTATACTTAAGATGAATGTCGGACGAGGCCAGAAAGGTATGGATCCGAGGATGGGCCGCTTCCTTGATGGCTCCCCAGGCTCGATCTATGTCGTCCTTTGAGGCGCGGGCCAAACCGGCGATTCGGGGGCGGCGGACCTTCTGGGCAATGCTCCGGACGGCCTCAAAATCACCTTCAGATGCGGCCGGGAAACCGGCTTCAATGACGTCTACGCCTAATTTTTCCAGTTGCAGGGCCAAGTGCAGTTTTTCACCGGCATTCATGCTGGCCCCGGGGGATTGCTCGCCATCTCTTAAGGTGGTGTCAAAAATGATTATTCGTTCGCTCA
>JADFXY010000118.1:0-11026 GCA_015233355.1 Deltaproteobacteria bacterium
GTTACCTCAATTTCGTAACCTGCAACCCGTAACCCGCATCTCATGGGGATCATTATGTCAGACTATATCGACCTTAAAAGAATATCGATTTTGAAAAGTATCCTCGACGACGTATCCGGAGCCGGGCGCACTGTCCGCCTGACTGGAATCTGCATCCTCGTCGTTCTGCTGGCGTTGACCTTGTTGGGTTGTGGAGGCGGCGGCGGAGGCGGTGGTGGCGGCAACCCGACACCGGTACCCCCAGGGACCGTAATCATCAGTCCTCCATCCGTCGTGCTGGCCCAGGGCGAAACTGCCCAATTCACCGCCTCTTCTCCGGTAACCTGGTCTTTATCCGATTCGACCATGGGGACCATCAGCCAAACCGGGTTCTATACGGCCCCGACGATCAAAATCGGGCAGGTTCGAGTTATCGGCACCACCTCCTCGGGGGCCATTGGTTGGGCGGCCGTAACCGTTAATGGTTTATCATTGCCGGTGACCCAGTTGAACCTGGCCGTGGCCGGGGTGTACTATTTTACGCCGCGCGGGGGTACGGGACCATACAGCTACGCCAGTAGTGACTTGAGTGTAGGCTACTTTGAAAACCCCAGCGCCCCCAAGTTTATCGCCGTGGGTGTGGGCACGTGTATAGTGACGGTGACCGACCTCTATAACATGGCCGCCGCTAAATGTCAGGTGACCGTATCGGGCTCCGGCCCCGGCGGGAAATTGATTGTCTCGCCGAGCAGTTTAACGATCCAGAAGGGTGGGGTAAACAGCAACTTTTTTGTCAGCGGCGGCTCTCTCCCTTACACCTGGTCGTCCAGCGACCAGACCTTGGGCACAATAACGATAAATGGAACCGACACGTCCAAAGCTATTTTTACGGCGTCCAGTTTGAAGGCCGGAACCCTGACCATTACGGCTCGGGATCAGGTTGGGGCCACCGGAACTTCGGCGGTGACAGTGGTGTCTTCCGTCATAACCATTTTCCCGGCGGCATTAAATGTTCCCTATGGTCCAACCATTTACAGCCTTTACGCCACCGGCGGGGCCGCTCCCTATTCATGGACCATCAGTGACCAGTCCGTGGGGAAAATCAACCCGGTCGGTGATACCTCCAACGCTGAATTCGTGGCCACCAAACAGGGTACGGCCGTCATCACCGTGACCGACGCAACCAATAGTTCCGGCACCTGCCCGGTAACCGTCCAGCCGGCTTCCCAGACGTTCAGCATCTTCCCCGCGGCCCTGACCATGAGTACCAAATCGACCTATACTTTCTTCGCTTATGGCGGCGTGCCCCCGTATGATTGGTCGGTGAGCAACACGAGTATGGGCCGGGTGACCCAATCATCCGATTCCACTCTGGCGGATTTAACGACTCTAAATACACCGGGCGTTATGACTCTGATTGCCATTGACAGCAACAATAACAAAGCCACGTCCACGGTCAGGATAATGGCCGGGCCGCTTCCGACGCCTACGCCCATGCCGACGGCCAGTCCCACACCGGTGATCCCGACGCCGCTGGTTGTCCCCTCCGCCTGGACCATGAGCGTTGGAGACAAAAAGACCTTTACGGCCGGAGGAGGGAAGAGCCCTTACCGATGGTCGGTGAGCGATTCTACTTTAGCCGACCTAACTGTGGATCCTTTGAGCGGCAATTCGGCCACCATCACTGCCAAAGCGACCGGGACCCTGGCTGTGATCGTCACTGATAATAATTCCTCAATGGCGACGGCATTAGTGACTATTAATCCGGGGCCCACAGCCACGCCGACGCCCACGGCCACGCCGACAGGCACGCCGACACCGACGCCGACCCCGACAGCTACACCGACGCCGGTTCCGCCGTTGCAGATTTTTCCGTCTACCAAGACTATGAATGAGAACCAACAGAATACTTTCTTCACCTACGGGGGGGTGCCGCCGTACCACTGGTTCCTGCAACGTGACGAGGCCAACAGCACCCTGGCTGCCGATTGTTCCGACGGCGTATGTGCGTCTGCCGTGCTGAGCGTGGGTAGCCTTCCCTCGGGGGTGATATCCGGGACGGTTATCCCGCTGGTAATCGACCGGGCTAGCAATACTGTGACCGCGACTGTAACCATTACCAAATGAGGCCGATTGGCCGCGACAATGCACGGCACATCAACATGAGGTGGCACATGGCAACATCGAAAAGCGTCATGAAGAAAGCGATCTGGTTGGTCACCCTGGGGCTGACCGTGTGGGCTGTGTGTGCGCCGCCGGCTATGGCCGCCAGGGTCAAGGATATTGCCGGAATCCGAGGTGTTAGGGAGAACAAGCTGATCGGTTACGGGTTGGTCATTGGGTTAAAGAACTCCGGAGACGGTACGACGGTTGATTTTACCAAGACGAGTATCGCCAACCTGATGGGGAAGTTTGGTATCACAGTAGATCCGAGCCTGATCAAGGTCCGGAATGTGGCCGCGGTAATGGTTACGGCTGATCTTCCGCCTTTTGCCAAAGCCGGCCTGCGGATGGATGTTATGGTCTCGTCCCTGGCCGATGCCACCAGCCTCCAGGGCGGGACGCTGCTCATGACACCCTTGAAAGGCCCGGATGGGGAAGTCTACGCGGTAGCCCAGGGTCCGGTGTCCATCGGCGGGTTTGTCGTCCGGGCCACGGCGGGCAACGTCCAGGCGAATCACCCCACCGCCGGGAAAATACCTAACGGCGCATTGGTTGAAAAGGAAGTCACCTTTAACCTGAAGGGGCAATTAAGCTTTAATATTCAGCTTTATGAGCCGGATTTTTCCACTGCGACCAAACTTGCCTCGTTGATTAACCGATATATAGAGCCGGATATTGCCGCCCCGGTGGATGCCACGTCCGTTGAAGTTAAGGTCCCAGCCAAGTTTAAGGAGAAAGCGGTCAACCTGCTGGCCCAGATCGAAGACCTGGAGATAACGCCGGAATCCCGGGCCGAGGTGGTGGTTAATGAACGGACCGGGACAGTGGTGGTCGGTGCGGATGTCAGGCTGGCCACGGTGGCGGTATCTCACGGCGCTCTTAATATCCAGATTAAAGAAACGCCGTACGTTTCACAACCCAACCCTCTCTCTGGAGGGCGGACAGTGGTGACCGCAGACTCGGAAATCACCGTTAAGGAAGATAAAAGGCAACTGATGGTGGTCCCGACTGGTACGACCATTGGACAACTTGTCCAGGCCATGAACGCCATCGGAGTCGGCCCCAGGGATTTGATCTCTATTTTCCAGGCGATTAAAGCCGCAGGAGCCCTTCACGCCGAACTAAAGATAATATAGTGAGCGTGTTCCCCATAGGAATCATTATGGCCATGGACCGGAAGAACAGACCCGGCGCCTCTCAACCTTCATTCACGTAAGCTGCTTTGGATAATTCCATATGAACATAAATAACATGATGACTCCACCTGCTGCCGGAGACAAAATCGTCTCCTCATCCAAGACCGGCCAAAAGGGCAAGGCCGGGCAGGCTAAGGATCAAGTGCAAGGCAAATTGCGGTCGGCTTGCCAGGATTTCGAAGCCTACATGCTATATAAGATGATGGAGACCATGGAGAAGAATATTCCCAAGGGAAAATCATTCCACGGTGGTCGCGGCGAAGAGATATTTAACTCATTTAAGGATCAGGAAATGACCAATGGGATGGCCCGCGCCGGGGGAATCGGCCTGGCCGATATTCTGATGCAGCAATTGTCCGGTCCTGCGGCCAAAAATCCCACGGGAGGGCAGAAAAAAGTAGAAACCGGCACCAAGACAATGGTCACCCCGGACCAAGTGAACAAGCCGGAGGTCCGAAAGGGAACTCAAATGGATTTATTGCAGGCAGATAGTTCCCAAAATAATAAGTGAATCCGCCCTGCACATATTGTTAATTAGATATTCATACTCGAATTGCCACTTTTTATCTCTCGCCTAATTTGCATAATTCACGGGCACTTGCCTCATCAGTCGTTTCTAAAATTTGCTTTGCCCCAAGTGCCGTGATAAAATTACATATGTTTTTATATTTAGATTGATATTCCTGATCTCAGTCCGGGACAAAACTTTTAATGGGCGAATTATAAAGATTCCTCACATTCGTTCGGAAAGACAGCATGAAAGTTCGGAATGACAGCGTGGCCTACCTCTCGGAATGATGAAGTAAATTTGTCATTCCGAGCAAAGCGAGGAATCTTATCACTTCTGAAAATGGTCAAGCCGAAACCTTATTGCCCCAGAGTTGAAATAACACCACGTAAAACAGGCGAGGTGGGAGATGATCCAGAGCGGTAAAAAAAATGCGGTCACGGATGTCGCCGGCCTTATGGTCGGCAACTTTAGTTCCGTAGAAGCGGCCAGCGGAGTGACCGTGGTTCTCTGCTTAGAGGGTGCGGTGGCGGGAGTGGATGTCCGAGGCTCGGCTCCTGGAACCCGCGAGACCGACCTGCTCCAGCCTCTCAATTTAGTGGAAAAAGTCCAGGCTATCGTGCTGACTGGTGGTTCGGTTTACGGATTGGCCACCGCAGACGGTGTGGTCAGATGGTTGGCCGGGCAAGGGTCGGGTTTCCCTCTGGGGAATGGAATGGTCGCGCCCATTGTTCCGGCCGCGGCGTTATTCGATCTCGGCCGAGGCAAAGACTATGTCCCGCCCATCGGGCCGGATTGGGGGATCCGGGCTTGTGAATCGGCTCACGCCGGGCCGGTCCCGGTCGGGTGTGTCGGGGCAGGTACCGGGGCTCAGGCCGGCAGCATCAAAGGCGGGCTGGGTACGGCCAGTGAGGTGCTGGATTCGGGCCTGACCGTGGCCGCCTTGGTCGCGGTCAACTCCCTGGGCTCAGTGATTGATCCGGCCACAGGAATCCCCTGGGAAATCGGCCGGGAAGTGAATGGAGAGTTTGGCGGGCGAGGACGAAAGGCAGTCAAATTGCCGGACCAGACTCAGCCCGGTTCCGTCTCCAACACCACCATCGGTCTGGTCGCCACCGACGCGGTTCTGACCAAGGCCCAGGCCCAAAAGATAGCCCAGATGGCCCATGACGGACTGGCCAGGGCGATCAGACCGGCCCACACCATGTTTGACGGCGATACTATTTTTTGTCTGGCCACAGGGAAGGTCAACTTACCGGCGGGCCAAGGTTTTTTTCAGGTAGCCCAGGCGCAGGCGTTGAATGATTTGGGCCGGGCCGCGGCCGACTGTATGAGCCGGGCCATTGTTCGGGCGGTTCTTGAGGCGGAAACTTTAGGAGGAATTGTGTCCTTTATGGATCTGGCCCCATTATCACAAGATCGAATAGAACCAGTGCATCCTACCACGGAGGGTCGGATATGAACTACATGAAAAGCCTAATCGTCCTGGTTTGTCTAGTCCTCCTGACGATTGTTTCGAATAACCTCGCTCAGGCCGACTGTACCGACAGCATTAATCCGACCAACCGGTTTCTTGATTCCTCGGCCGGTACCGGGGTAATCAATGTCACCGCTACCAGTACTTGCGCCTGGACAGCCGTAAGCAACGTCGGATGGTTGACCGTTACCGGCGGCGGAGCAGGCACCGGGAGTGGGACGGTAACTTATTCCGTGACCGCCAACAACCTCGCCGGCGCAACAACCCGGATTGGAACCATCGACATTGTCGGGACCAATACAAAGACGCTTTGGGTCACCCAACAAGCGGGCGCTTTTTGTCCCTTGAATGCGTATGTTATCGCCCCTATTGCCCAATTGTTTCCATCTGCCGGGGGGGCATCCACCATCACTGTGACTGTTACCCCCCAGGTAGTCCCGCCTCATTGCGAGTGGGCGGCCGCCTCTAACGATTCCTGGATTCATATCACTTCAGCGAGCACCGGGGTTGATGACGGAACGGTCAATTACTCCGTGGACCAGAACACCACTCCCGCCACCCGGATCGGCATGATACTGGTGGCAGGGCAAGAGGTTCAGATCACCCAGAATGGTATCTGCACCTACACTATTTCTTCGACTACCGCCACCTTTTCGGCGCCGGCCAGTACCGCTGGAACTTTTAATGTGACCACTCAGACCGGGTGCGCCTGGACCGCGACCGTTACGTCCGGTGGCGCCTGGCTCTCCGTTTTGACTGGTGCTGCCGGGAACGGCAATGGGACGGTTACGTACACCCTGACCGCGAATACTACAGGGGCAAGTCGTGTCGGGACCATTGTCGTGGCCGACGCCGGCGGCTTTACTGTCGCCACCCATACCGTTACTCAGACGGCGTGCAGTTATACTATTTCTTCGAGCACCGCCACCTTTTCGGCCGCGGCCACTACGGGCGGAACATTCAACGTGACCACTCAAACCGGGTGCGCCTGGACCTCGAGCGTTACCTCTGGTGGCGCCTGGCTCTCCGTTTTGACTGGTGTTGCCGGGAACGGCAACGGGACGGTCACCTACTCCTTGTTAGCGAATAATACCGGGGCAAGCCGTATCGGGACCATTGTCGTGGCGGACAACAATGGCGTTACTGTCGCCACCCACACGGTCACTCAGACAGCGTGCACTTACACGGTATCCCCGACCAGCAATCCGGTCCCAATACCGGCTATCGGCGGGACCGGGACCATCCCTGTGAGCGCTTCAACTGGCTGCAGTTGGACGGCCGCGCCGAACGGTGCGTCCCCTGTCGGCATGCTGAACATTATTTCCGGCAACGCTGGCACCGGCATTGGGACCGTCACCTATACCGTGGCGGCTAATGCCACAGCCGGTTCCCTACAGGGTTTCATCGATGTAAAAGACAGCAGTGGTAACCTTATCCAAACATATACGGTGAATCAGGCGGCCCCGACCTGTACATATACCCTTTCTTCGACCAGCACGACTTTTGGTGAGGGCGGCGGTACCGGTGTCTTTACCGTCATCAGCCCGACCGGCTGCAACTTTGGGTTGCCCGTGAGCAGCAGCCCTTCCTGGTTGCATGTGACTAGCCCCGCAAATTTCTCTCCTGTAGCGTATACCGTTGATCCCATCACCTCAGGCACCAGCACCCGAACCGGGACGATTATGGTCGGGTCCACACCCTTCACAGTGACTCAGAATGCGTGTACTTACGTTCTCACTCCGACCACCCAAACCATTGACGGAGCCGGCGGTAACGGGAGTTTTACCGTCACCACCCAAGCCGGTTGCAACACCTGGACGGCCTTGCCCAGCGTTGCCTGGCTGACCGTGACCAGCGCCGCAAATGTATCTCCCGTCACGTATACCGTCGCGGTCAACACCACCGGAGCTACGCGGATCGGTACGATTATGGTTGGACCCTCAGCCTTCACGGTGACTCAGAATGCGTGCAGTTACGTTCTCAATCCGACCAGCTTGACTTTTGATGCCACCACACACATCCCCGGCGGTTCTTTTACGGCGGTGCCTACCCAGGCCGGCTGTACCTTTACTCCGGTGAGCACTGCCCCCTCTTGGCTGATCGTGACCAGCGCCGCAAATGCCAGCCCCGTCATGTTTGACATCACCAGCGCCAACACCACTGGGGCCCCCCGGACGGGAACCATACTGATCGGCGGTCTGTCTTTTACAGTGACACAAAGCCCCTGTACCTTCACCATCTCACCCTCCAGCCGAACTTTTGATTCGTCCGGTCCGCAAACGGATTCCTTTGCCCTGACGGCGTCACAGGCGACTTGTAGCTGGACGGCAATCTCCGACTCTACTTGGTTGAGCATCACCAACCCCGCCCCACCTCCCCCCTTTAATGGCGTCGGGTCAGCCTCGATTTCATATTCCATCACGGCCAACGCTTCCGGGATCAGCCGGACGGCTCACATTCTCGTGGCCGGCCAAACCTATACGGTGACTCAAACGGCCTGTACCATTTCTCTGTCTCCATCCGCGCAAGCATTTCCGGTGACCGGCACCCCGATCGCGACTCCGGCGACTGTCACGGTCACGACTCAAGCCGGCTGCCCTTGGACAGCAGCAGTGACCTCAGGCGCTTCATGGATAACTATCACGGCTTTTACCGGTCCCGGTCCAGGTACGGTTACCTATACCGTAGCGGCTAACACCGGGGCCTCCCAAAGGACCGGAACCATCAACATCGGGGGGGTAGCTTTTAATGTCACCCAAGACGGTCAAACCTGTACCTACTCCTTGGACACAAAAAGCCAGAATTTTTCCTCCGCCGGCGCCCCCGGGACGGTCAATGTCACGACCCAACCAGGATGTACCTGGACCGCGGTCAGCAATGTCCAGTGGATCACTCCCGGTGCCGGCTCGACAGGCTCCGGGCCGTTTACTTACACTGTCCTGGCCAATTCCGGAGGGGCCAGAACAGGGACGTTGATTGTCGCCGGGGTGACCCTTACAGTGACCCAGGATGCCGGCTGCACCACTAGTTTAACTTCAATTTCCCCTGTGATGCCGTTTCCCTCCTCCGGCGGGACGGGTATCTGCAGCATCACGGCCTCCGCCGGATGCACCTGGACGGTGTCTGCGACCGGGACGCCGTGGATCTCCGGGATTTCCCCCGCTTCCGGCTCCGGCAATGGTAATGTCACTTACATTGTGGCCGCCAACACGACCAACGTGCAACGGACAGGATTCATTTACGCCCAGGGAGCGGCCGCACCGCTTACTGTGACCCAAGATCCAGCAGGCTGCACCTATTCCGCCGCTCCTGAATCCAAGAGTTTTAATAACTCAGGCGGCACGGATTCTTTTGTCGTGACGGCTCCGGCCGGCTGCCCCTGGACGGCCGCGGTGACTCCTACCATTCCTCCTACGGTGCCTCCTTGGATCATCAACGTCACCACCAGCACCTTGACCGGGCCGGCGACGATTTATTACACCGTTTTGCCAAATGCGACGGGAACAACCCGCACCGGGACCATCACCTATGGTGATTCTACTGTTATTCCGGCCATAACCAAGACCTTTACCGTTGTCCAATCCAGTTCCTGCGTCAGCCTTAGTCCGATAGGCGGCGCCAATTATGATGCCGACGGCGGGACGGGGAGTGTTAGCGTTACGGCGCCTTCTGATTGTACCTGGACCGCCGTGAGCCTCAGCGGCTGGATTACGGTTACGGCCGGAGCCACCGGCTCGGGTAATGGGTCTGTGGCCTATTCCGTGGCGAAGAGTACCGGTGGCACTAGAAGCGGCTCCATCATAATCGGCGGAAGTTCATTTAATATTACGCAAAACGGCGTAGCCTGCACTTTTACCCTCAGCTCGACCAGCGCGAATTTTGATTCCGGAGCTAATAACGGCGTAATTGTCGTCACCAGTCAAAATGGCTGTATACCGGTAGCGATCAGCCAGGATCAATCCATGATTCCTCCTCCACCGGCGCTTCAAGTTACAGTTGTCAACTCTACCACTTCTGAGGTCACCTACAGCGTGACGGCCAACCCGGCTAGTACCCCCAGGACGGGTCATATCTACATTTCAGGACAAACCGTTACGGTGACTCAGTCGGGATTTTGTACCTTCATCGCATCGCCACCGACTCAGACTATTACCGCCACCGGCGGCCAGGGAACATTAAAGGTCCTCACCCAGGCCGGCTGCTCCTGGACGGCCACCCAGGACGTCGGCTGGATAAACATAGACTCCGGGGGGTCGGGCACGGGGTCGGGCACGGTATCTTACACTGTGGATGCCAATCCCAGCATGAATCCTCGTGTACCAAGTGGTCATATCTATATACTGACGGCCACATCTCCCGCAATACCTGGGGTAACGAGTCAAACGATAGACCAACTGGCTGGGACTTGCGCTTATACGATATCGCCTACCTCCAAGGATTTTGGTAACCTTGGCGGCCCTGGTTCCATCACTCTGAGCACCTTGATCGGGTGTACTTACCAGGCCATTGCGGTTCCACCGGCAGATCAATGGATTAAAAACATCACCCCTGCCGCCCCCCAGGCTGCTGTTAGTGCGCTCTCGACCATAACCTACCAAGTCACGCAGAATAATGGAATTACCAGCAGGAGCGGGTATATCCAGGTCGGTGGTCAAAGTTTTTTGGTAACCCAGCAAGGACCACCTTGCGTTTCCGGCCTCTTACCGATACAACAGTCTTTCACCAACGCCGGCGCTCAAAATCAGCAATTCACTGTGACGGCCGAAGCCGGGTGCACTTGGGCGCCCGTATCTAATGACCCCTGGATCACGATAACATCCTTTGATACGACTACTGCGCCGGGTACGGTGACCTACAATGTTGATCCCAACACTGCCACTTCGGCGCGTCGGACCGGTACGATTTCCGTTTCCGGACAAACGTTCACCGTGACGCAAGATGGCGCCACCTGTATCATTACACTTAAATTAAATTCTATGCAATTTGCCGCCGATGGGGGAACAGGTATAATTCTGGTCACCGCCCCATCAGGTTGTACCTGGACGCCCAGCCCGGATGTCACCTGGATAACGATCAACTCCGCTCCCCCCGGCGGTTCGGGCACGGTCAATTACACCGTCGCCCCCTATACCAAATCCACAGACCAAACCGGCCATATTTATATCGGCGATCAAACATTCACTATCACCCAAAAGGGGGTAAGTTGCGGCCTGAGTCTGGATCCTACCACCCAGACCTTCAACAACTCCGGTGGCTCCGGGACTGTGGCCGTCACCACTCCGGCCGGGTGTACCTGGGCGGCTTCAACTCTCGACTCCTGGATCCACGTCACCTCGGGGGGCACCGGCACCGGCACCGGCAAGGTTAGTTACCTGGTTGACACCTACAACGGCACAACTTCTAGAATCGGTAACATAATTATAGCCGGGCTGACTTTTGCCGTAGTTCAGCAGGGGGCGTCCTGTCTGTATTCCATATCTCCCACGAACGGCTCATTTACCAGCGACCCCAATTCCGGGATCATAACCGTGACTACTCAGGCCGGGTGTCCCTGGGGCATTTTTAACAGTGACCCCTGGATCACTGCTTCTGCAACGGTAGGCGCCGGGCCGGGCTTCGTTAATTTTTCCATCACCGCCAACCCAGGCCCAGGCCAGAGAACCGGAACCGTGATCATCGCGGGCCAGATCTTCACCATTACCC
>JADFXY010000118.1:11106-11526 GCA_015233355.1 Deltaproteobacteria bacterium
GGCGTCATCGGCGTAATTACACAGGCTGGGTGCGCCTGGACGGCATCCGCCGGCGATTCCTGGATCAACATTACCGACCCCGGCAGCCCGAGCAGTCCAACGGTAAAGTATACCGTGTCGCCGAATACCGGAGCGGCTCGAAACAGTAGCATAACCATTTCCGGACAGGTCCTGGCCATTGCTCAAGACGCTAGTAGCGGGGCCTGCACCTATAGCCTTTCCCAGTATAGCCAGACTGTGGATGCATTGGGCGGCGATCAAACCGTGACGGTCACTCCTTCAGACGCGACATGCACCTGGACCGCGACCAGTAACGATTCTTGGATAATTATTTCGTTAGGCGCATCCGGATCAAGGACCGGACATTAGCCGTTGACGGCCACAATGTGGTGATCACTTTGGAGAGCGCCCTGACCGGCG
>JADFXY010000119.1:0-11492 GCA_015233355.1 Deltaproteobacteria bacterium
AACGATCAACCATGTCTCCTCACAAAAGGGACAATTATGACCGTTGGAGGTATAACCTCCGAGGCCGGGAATCCGGCTCGATTTTCTTACCGTGGTCAGACCAATATGGAACGTCTCAACAACCTAAGAGGTTAACATGACGGAAATCAATCGGACGGAAGGCTACTTTTTACCCGAGCTGGAGACCATGCCTCGGGAGAAGCGGCGTGAGTATCATAACCGAAGACTATCTGAAATCGTCGACTATGCCTACCAGCACGCCCCGGCCATCAGACAGAAATTTAACGACGCCGGGGCTGAACCCGGAGACGTGAGAACGGTGGAGGATTTAGAAAGACTCCCGATCACCGAAAAATCAGATCTGGTCAAAAAGCAGAAAGAAGATTTGCCCTTTGGTGGTTTTGCCGGAATACCTATCGAACGGATGCGACGGATTTTTGTGTCTCCAGGGCCCATTTATGAGCCGGGAGAGGCCGACTGGGAAGACGACCGGTGGACTCAGGCCTTTTACGCGGCCGGGTTTCGGCCGGGCGACCTGACTGTGGTGACCTTCTCTTATCACCTGGTGCCGTTCGGGTTGGCCTTAGATGAGTCCTTTAACCTGATGGGGGTTAAAGTCATCCCAACCGGGGTGGGGAACACCGAGGTCCAGGTAAACACAATTAAGGATCTCAAAGTCACCGGGTTTGCCGGCACCCCCAGCTTTCTTAAGGTCATCGCCGATCGGGCTGAGGAGTTAGGGCTGGATTTGAAAAAGGATTTTCATCTCAGAGTGGGTTTTGCTGCTGCGGAAATGTTGCCTGAATCCCTACGCTCATCCCTGGAGGATCGATTCGGGATGATTCTTCGGCAGAGTTATGGCACGGCCGACGTGGGGTGTCTGGGTTATGAATGCCGGTGCAAAAACGGTATGCACTATCCTGATAAAGTCATTGTGGAAATAGTTGATCCGGTCACCGGTAAGCACCTTGGCCCAGGCGAAATCGGGGAAGTGGTGTGCACCGTCTTCAATCATGTCTACCCGCTTATTCGTTTCGGATCCGGTGACTTGGCTTATTATACCGATGAGCCTTGCGATTGTGGCCGAACTGCCCCGCGGATTGTGAAAATTGTCGGTCGGGTCGATCAGGTGACGAAGGTCAAAGGGATGTTCATCCATCCTGGCCAAGCTGCCGAGGTGGCCAATAATTTTCCGGAAATTTCCCGGTATCAAATTGTGGTTACACGGCAAGAGCACAAAGACATCATGACCTTCGTGGCCGAATTGGCGGAGGAGTTGGTGGATAAGGTTGGTCTGGCCGAAAAGATTGCCGCATTCATGCCCAGCATTCTCAGGATCAGGGGTGAAGTTCGCTTTGTCTCCCAAGGGACCATTCCTACCGGCGCCAAAATCATCGACGACCAACGCGTCTGGGACTAGTGCTAAATAACTTGTGGCAACAAATATAAGCTACAGTTAAGACGTACCTTCGTCATGCCTCTTGTCTGCTCACAATGGGGCGGGAAAACCGCCCCAGTCTGAACCACGATGCCGCCGGGTTAGTCTGACCAGATATACTCTCGGGGGTTGAGGCGGCCAAGGGTGCAATAGACCTCATAGGAGATGGTTCCGGCGGCCGTAGCGATTTCTTCGGCCCTGATCCGGGCCCGGCCCTGTTGACCAAGAAAGACGATCTCGTCACCGGGGAGGACTTCTGGAACCTGAGTGACATCAAACATGGTCAGGTTCATACACACCGACCCGATTAAAGGAACCCGCCGGCCTCTCACCAGGGCCACCCCCTTGTTGGATAGAGCGCGGAAAAAACCGTCCCGATAACCCACCGGGGCTACTGCCAGACGCATCCGGCTCTGGGCGCGGAAGGTGCAGCCGTAGCCGATAGCCGCTCCGGCAGGGATTTCTTTGATTTGGATGACCCGGGACTTGAAGGTCATGGCCGGTTTGAGGGTGGGGGCCTGATGAGAGCAATCTTTGGGCCGGGTCGGCGGCGAACCATACAGGGCGATGCCCGGCCTGACCAGATCCAGCCTGGCCGTGGGATGGTACAGCAGGCCGGCACTGTTAGCCAGATGCCACATCGTCCCCGGCTGGCAACTGGTGGCGGCCAGTTGATCCGTCACCGACTGGAAACGGCCTTCTTGCACTCTGGTGTAGTCCACCTCCGGGCCATCTGCCTCAGCCAAATGAGACATCACCGCTTCCACCGACAGGCCTTCCAGGGCAGAGATACTCTGAATAAAATCAACCGCTTCTTCAATAGTCACGCCCAATCGGCCCATCCCTGTATCTACCTTAATGTGAACCCGGCAAGAACGGCCTGATTTCACAGCCGCAGCAGCCAGGCACCGGGCAGTAGCCACATCCCAAATCACCGGGCTCAGCCTAAGCCGAATCACTTCTTCCGCAGAGTCTGCCGTCACGCCCCCCATCAAGACAACAGGCAGATCCAAGCCGGCGGCCCGGATAGAGACGGCCTCCTCCAGATCAAATACCCCCAGGAAATCAGCTCCGGCCTCGGCGAATACCTGCGATGCCGGGACTAATCCGTGACCGTAAGCATCAGATTTGACTACGGCCAGCATCTTTACGCCCGGCCCGGCCAGGGCTTTTAGCATGACCAGGTTATAACGCAACGCGGCCAGATCGATCTGGACTAGTCTGATGGGTTGTTTATCCACTGATGTCATAGGGTATCCGATTACCTAAAGGTCAACAGTGACTTTCGGGCCTTCTGTGTAATGTTTCTTGAAGACTATACTTTTACCGGTTACAATTAACTATTTGCCGTGTCCCCTTATCCAGGGTCAGTGAAGCGCCACCCTGAGGCGGAATCAACCAGGTACAATTATGACCGTTTAAATTATGAATGCTATCGTAACTATCTTTGAATATCTGGTCAAGACATTATCGTGTAGATGATGAATTGACCGGCTTTTCTTGAATGACTTGCCTAGGTTGGAAAAAACTGCCTAGACGTAAGGCGGCTTAAGAACGACCGTGATATTACAATAATCCATTTAAAATCAGCATGATAAATCTGAAACTGAGTCATGGCACATCTCTTGCTTAAGCAAAGATAAACCAGAATGAGGATACCCAGATGAATCCTAATTTTAATATTTATGGACCAGGCAATTTTCAGGCTGACGTTAGCCTCCATGATTCGTCAAGAAACAATACCTCACAGCCGGACACCTCCTTTGCCTCCGTGTTACATCAAAACATGATGGCCGGGAGCAATCAGGTTGGTGAGAGACGAAGTCAATCGGTCAAGCCCGAGTCTATCCAAGATAAGATGGTGCGGAACATCACGCAAGGCGCGGACAAAATGGTCGCCCCCCAGGTTGCCGGCTCGGAACGAACTGAAAAGCGAGAGGCTGTTATCCGGGATGCCTTGATGCAATTGGGGCTCACCGCGGATCAGGCACAACAGCTTATCGCCAAGTATTTTCAAAGCCCCGACACCGGGTCAGGTGGAGATGCTGATAGTAAGTCGGCCGGCCTGCAAACTGATAAAGATAAAATGTTAGCCGCACTGGGTGATAACAGCACCCCGGCATTAAAGAATATTCAGACGGAGAAACAAAAGGCCTTGGGTCTGGCCGGTACCCTGCCTAAAGGGCTGGGGTCGGATAATGACCGGGTCAGCGATCAACAAATATTAACGGCATTGAACAAGATGTTCAAATCCGACGGTTCGACCGATGTTATAGGCGCCCAACAGGTCTTGGCCCAGGCAGCGACCCGCTTACAACAGGGGAGCAGTCAAGCTCCGGTTTCCGTTGACACGACTGAATTAAACCGCACGGAGGCCGGCCTTGAAACCCTTTCCCATAAGTTGACCGGCCAAGACGGTGCTCCGAGGACCAAAAGCCTTAAAGATTCTATAGACCAGATTGACAAGGCTATGCAAAAAGGGGCAGGGGGATTGACCGATAAAGAAAAAGAAGCTCTTGGTGTTTTACTTAATAAGTTTGCCCCTGGAAGTCAGGACGCCATCGACCGCCTGGCCCAGTCGAAACAACTGGCCGCCATCGGGGCGAGACAAGAAGATGTTAATACGTTCGCCGGTCAGTCCAAAACAGAAACGGGCAAAGATGCTCTTTCCAATCTACCTCCGGTCGGTGATGTTACCGCTGATAGCTTGGCCAAGAGCCTGGTAACAGAATTTTCGAAGAAGAATATTGATAAAACAGCCATATTAAGCACTGCCACCGTATCAACTGATCTGAAACCCGGACAAGCGGCGGAGCTGGCCCGTATGGGTTTGACTGACGACCCCAAGCCAACCACTGATCCGGTGAATCAGGTACTCAAAAGTTTCAAGGAAGAGCTGGACAGCCAAAAAGAGGCCGGCGGCCAGAATTCCGGCCATTCCTTAAATGATGTTAGACTGGCTGTTCCCGAGGTCCGGTCGGATGCCGTTCCCGATGCAGGAAAAGCTCAGCCCATTAAAGCCGATCAACCGCCGGATGAATTGAATCCATCTCGGTTAATAGGGCAGATCGTGGAACGGGCGGCGGTGACAATTAAGAATGGGACCCAAAGCTTGCGTATCGCCCTTGATCCACCCAATTTAGGCCATCTGGATGTGGATGTCCGGATTCACGAGAATCAAGTGCGGGCGACTCTGGTGGCGGACTCATCATCGGTCAAGGAAGCTTTGGAGCAGAATCTATCTCAATTAAAAGAATCCTTCGCCCAACATGGACTTAAGATTGATAAGTTTGAAGTATTTGTCAATCCCGATCCGCAGCGGCAACCCGAGACTCGGCAGCAGGAAGGTTTTTCCCAGCGCCGAAACCGGGGTACCGGGCAATCAGAGGAACCCCTCGGTGAGGTGAAGGCAGTCGGAGAAGCAACCGAATTGACTCGGTCCAATCCCAATCAGGCCCTGGTCAATTTATTCATATAAGGAGGAAGACCCATGGCAATCATTAATACGCAAAGTGTAACCGGTGGGATCGCCACACCGACCCAGACAAGTAAAACCGGTAACAGTAATCTGGGTCAAGCCGATTTTTTGAAGCTCCTGGTGACTCAATTGCAAAATCAGGACCCGACAAGTCCGATGGATAACCAGCAGTTCATTGCTCAGATGGCCCAGTTCAGCCAGGTCCAACAAATGACCAGCATGAACCAGAGCCTGCAAAATATTCAGATGCTCCAGTCATCCCTGAATAACACCTACTCCCTGAGTTTTATCGGCAAGACCGTTACCGCGACTGGAAATCAAATGAACCTGACTAAAGACGGGGCCAGCGCGGCATCCTTTACCCTGCCTGCCGATGCCAAAACCGTAAGCGCCAGTATCTATGACGCCAATGGCACCCTGGTCAAGACAATCAACTATGGGGCACAAAAAAGCGGCACATACAACGTTGCCTGGGATGGTACGGACAACAATGGGAAGGCTGCGGCGAATGGAGCCTATACCTTCACAATTCAAGCCCAGGATCAGAAGGGTGCGCCGGTGACGGCTCAGACTTTAATCAATGGCCAGGTCAGCGGCATAAACTATAATCCTGATGGTACGACTTATCTGATGGTCGGCGGCAGTAAGGTGACGATCAGTCAGATTCAGTCAATCAACTAGCCGTGAGTTGCGGGCAGCGTGTTGGGACAGACTCGCTGCCCCATAACATGCCGGGCAAATAGGACAATATTCTGGCAACTCACCCCGGGTTGCCTGAAAATAGACTCTGCACGGCCACAATTGATTTTTTTGAACCATCTGTTTATTGTTACTTTCCAAGATATAGCATAAAGACGGTAAGATTTTTCGCGTCGTACGAAATGACGGAATCAGAAGTGATAGTGGAGCAGAATGTTTTAAGTGCAGCCTCTTTATCATTTCAGGCGAAGCGAAAAATTTTAACACATGCTTGTCCCGTGCCTTTTTGAAAAGCGATACCTGTGACCGTTCTCAATATAATAATCCGAAGCTCGCAATGCGTAACCCGAAACACGAATTTAGCCGGAGGTCGTCATGTCTATCTATACCGCCATGTATGCCGGAGTCAGCGGTCTTAACACGAACGGAAACTCGCTGAACGTAATCGGCGACAACATCGCCAACGTCAACACCGTGGGGTTTAAAGGATCGCGAGCTGACTTCCAAGACGTGCTTTACCAGACGGTGTCCGCGGCCGGGGCGTCTTCTCAGGTTGGTCGAGGGACAACTCTAAGCGCCGTGCTCGGCGACTTTACCCAGGGGTCCTCTCAGACAACGGACTCCCCCAGCGACTTACAAATCAGCGGGTCCGGCTTCTTCATGGTCAGAAACGTGAATCAGGGGATGTTTTACACTCGGGCCGGCAACTTCCATTTTGATAAAGATGGATACATGATCAACCCGTCCGGCTTGAAGGTTCAGGGCTGGCTGTTGAATCCCACGTCTACCGATCCCGTGGGGGCCATCACCGATATCAAGATTCCCACCCAGTCCTCCCAGCCTCAAGCCACGACCGGCATCAATATGGCGGTCAATCTGGATTCCTCAGCCGCGATCACGAATACACCGGCCACCCTGACCTCCAACCCGGCCGTGACCAACAACTTTGTTTTTGAAACCGGCCAAAACAATACATTGTCGGTCTCAATCAATGGCACGGCGCATACTATTGATCTTCTCGCCGCCGGCGCACTGACCCCTGACTCCGTTTATACCGGAACCCAGGTGGCCACGGCCTTGCAAGACCAACTGAACAATGCAGACGGAACGCCAAACTCCTTTACAGTAAATTATGACAACACCTCCGGTCACTTCAGCATCGCATCCACCGGCGCAGCCACCGCCACTATCACCACGGACACCACAAAGTCCAATGCGTCTCTCTCTTTGGGATTTACCAAGGGCACACCTGTGCCGGTAACCGCCGCCACGCCCGCCGTCAGCGACAGCGATGTCCACTACGTCATAGTCTCCTCCACGGCCACCACTCCGGGGAACAACAGCTTCAACATCAAGGTGGATAGAAACGCCAACAGTGGAGCTTACGTCAACGTCACCTTGCCCCCTGGGGCATACACCACGGATGGGATGCGCCAGGCCCTGGAGAAGGCCATCAACGACGCCGAAACGGCGGCCGGTGAAACTGGACAGGTGTCAGTCAGTTACGACAGCACCGCTGGTGCATTTAGTATCTCGTCCGATACCCGAGGCACCAATTCCTTTCTCCAGGTCACGGCCGGAGCTTCCGACTTTTTGAGAACCATTAACATCACCAATTATAATGAAGTGAGCGGCGCCAACGGGGCCTCGTCCCATGGTCAGGCCACCTCATATACCGACATAACAGATCAGTTTACCATCAATGCGACCAACAACGTGCTGGAATACACAATTGCCGGCGGCACTCCTGTTACCGTATCCGTGGCGGCTGGGACCTATACCGGGGCGAAACTGGCCGCAGCGATCCAGGCCAAGGCTCCCAACGATTTGGTTGTCGCCTATGACGAGGGCACGGATCGGTTTAACGTCTCTGCCAAAGATACAACTCAATCGCTGACCTTGAACTGGGTGGACGGCGTTTCCACCATGAAAAGCATCCTGGGCTTTAATGGAAAGACCGACTCTTCCGGGAGCACGAGCTACACCAGTGACAACGGCACGGCCTTCAATATCGTCACCGGAACAAATGACACCATCACTTTGACCATAGACAGCAGCACGGACAGCCCCAAGACTCCCGTCACCGTTACGGTCCCGGCCGGAACCTACACCGGGGTGACACTGGCCGCGGCCATTCAAAGCGCCGCCAACGATGCCCTCAAGGCCGCCAACCAGACCGGCAAGGCCCTGGTCACTTACACCAATAACCGATTTAGCGTCGGTTCGGCCACTTTCGGACCGAGTTCCGCCATGCAGATTAGCGGTGGAAATTTGCTCGATACAATCAAAGTCAATGATTTGACAAAGAAAACAGGTACCGGCTTCGACGTCACCAATCCGGGAACCAGTTCAAACTTTAACACCTCGATCACCGTTTATGACTCCTTAGGTAACCAACATACCATAACCACGTACTTCCGCAAGGCCACCGACCCTGACCCCACCAGCGGCAACAACCAGTCCTTGTGGGAGTGGTATGCCGTCGTCCCGGCCTCCGATTCCGCCTCAGGAAAGGATGAAATTCAGGCCAACGGCACCTTGACCTTCGATTCCCACGGGGCCTTGACCACTGAAAGCGATGTCAACTACCCCTTGGCCAGCAAAGGTTTCGACTTCTCAGGCGGCTCAGCCGTAGGCCAGAAAATAGACATCAATTTTGGTTTAAGGAATAAGCTCGGCGGCACGACTCAGTTCCGCGAGGCCTCGTCAACCATCAGCCAAAGCCAGGACGGGTATGGCTCCGGCGTTTTGACCAGCGTGAATATCGACATCCAGGGCGTGATCACCGGCAGCTTCTCCAACGGCGAGAGTCTCAATCTGGCCAAGGTGGCCCTGGCCAGGTTCCAAAACCCCTGGGGTCTATATAAAGCCAGTGGCAACCTTTATCAGGCGACCAGAACCTCGGGTCCGGCCGTGAGCAATCAACCCGGAGCCGGCGGTCTGGGCACTTTGACCCCGGATTCCTTGGAAATCTCCAACGTGGACATGGCTGGTGAGTTCGTTCACATGATCACCGTCCAACGCGGCTACCAGGCCAATTCCCGGGTGATCACGACGACCGACGAACTCCTCCAGGAGGTATTGAACCTTATAAAATAATTGCGTGTTAGGGGTTTAAGGCTTGAGCAATGATTTGATTGTATTAAGAGCAGTTTTTTGGAATTGTTCGACGCTCAATGCGCACCGATTTCCATCGCTTAAGTTAATAACATTGACCAGCAACCAGTAACGATTAATCAGCACCTGAATTGACCAACAACATCACTCCCAAGCCTGATTAACACAGATCACGGTTTCGGCTGAAACATGAACCTTCCGGCCAGAACCACCTGGCCCAAGGGGAGGGCCTGACCTACCCTCCCTTTGGGCTTTTCTATCTACTACAAATCAGTGGTCACCTTGATCATCCCAAAGGGGGTGCTGGTTTACGACGCCTTCTTCCTGGGTGCCGATGGGTCCAAATTCCTCCAGCACCTTCACCGCGTATTGAAAACTTTCCTTGATTGATTTTCCGCCGGCCCAAAAGGAAAAGAACTGAGAGACAAAAAACTCGCCGTCTCTGGGTTGGTCATTGACCTGACTCGGTCCGCGCACCGATTCTTCGCCGGGGCCGGTGCTGGTGATGATGACTCGGCCTGGTTTTGAGACTGCCGGAAGGAAGCTGCCTGCATAACAGGCGCCAATGATAAGAATAATCCGTTTATATATCCTGATCCGGGATTCCAGGCGGGTCAGCCAATTATTCAGGTCGGAAGCGGTCACCTCTTCCTGCTCTATAAACAGTGTCCGGTAAGTCCCATGATCGACGAAGATGAAGTACAGGGGGGCGGGATCAGTGGACATTTTTGTCACGGCCCAGTCCGTCAAGGCATATTCCACAGCCCATTTGGTCGGGTTGCCCCGGCGTTGGAGCATGGCCGGGTTAGAGGTGAGATAATAAATATCGTCGGCCTTAATCCCGCGTTGTTGCAAGCAATAGTAAACATAGCGGGTCGTCACGTGGTAATCCGCGGTGCCGGCCTCATCCCCTTTGATGCTGCCTTCGACCAGGATGGCGTAACCCACTTTACCCTGGTCGGTCCCGCCGGCCGCCCAACCAATGCCGGAGGCAAAATACAGCTCCAGTGCCGCGGCCAGGACTATAATCATCGCCCCGGCCAGGCCCGGCTTCGTCACTATCGGGGATCTCATCAGCCGACAACCTCGGTCAGCGCGGCTTTTAGGGTACCTAGGGCTTGCTCCAGTTCATCATCGGTAACGATTAAAGGAGGCAGCAGACGTAAGACATTGCGGTAAGTCCCACCGGCGACCAGGAGTAGGCCGCTGCGGAGACAGACTTCAAATAATTTCTTAGTGGCTTCCACGGCCGGGGTCTTAAACGCATGGTCCTCGACCAGCTCTATTCCCATCATTGCGCCCAGGCCGCGGACATCACCAATGATGGGGAACATCTCCTGTAACAGATCCAGTCCTTGCTTCAGCTTCCGGCCCACCTCCGCCGCACGGGCGATAAGATCTTCTTGCTCAATGATTTCGATCACGGCCAGGCCGGCCCGGCAGCAGACCGGATTTCCGCCAAAGGTTGTCCCTAAACCGCCGGGATAGACCGCGTCCATAATTTCGGCCCGGCCGGTGACACCCGACAGGGGCAATCCTCCCCCCAGTGCTTTGGCGGTCAGCACCAGATCCGGGGTCACTCCGAAATGTTCGGAGGCGAACCAGGCTCCCGTGCGGCCCAACCCGGTCTGGATCTCATCCATGATCAAGATAATACCTTTATCGCGGCAGAATTTCTCCACCCCCTGGACAAATTCCATGGGAGGCACGACTGCGCCGCCCTCGCCCAGAATCGGCTCCATGATCAGGGCCGCCACCTGTTTGGCCGGAATGGCATATCGGACCAAATCATCCAATCCATTAAGGCACCTGATCTCACAATTTGGATAAGTCAGACTAAAGGAACAACGATAACAATAGGCATAAGGGGCATGGAAGATGCCGGGATGCGGCAATCCAAAACCTGCTTTGATGGCCCGGACCCGGCCGGTCAATCCGGCGGCCAGACTGGTCCGGCCGTGAAAGGAATGCTGAAAGGCGATCAGACCTTCCCGTTTTTGGACATACCTGGCTATCTTGACGGCATTTTCCACCGCCTCAGCCCCGGAGTTGAGCAGCATCGTCTTTTGGGGACCATGACCGGGGGCCAGGTTGTTTAAACGCCCGGCCAGGCTCAGGTAGGGTTGATAGGCAGTCAAGTTGAAACACAGGTGCAGATAATCTTGGGCCTGGGCGGTAATCGCCTTAACGACCTCCGGGTGGCTATGACCCACCGGGAGGGAAGCGATGCCCGAGGCGAAATCCAGGTACTCGGCGCCGGTGTCGGCCACCAACCGACTGCCGTACGCCTTGACAATGGACAATTTACTGATATCAAAAAGGCCCTTGGGCACAAGACTTTCGCGGCTTCCGATGCCCTCACTTAAAACAGCCATCAATATATCTCCCTGCGTCTTCCGCACCAGGGCGGCGCTTCATTTGTCCTGGGCGAAGGGCGCCTAATCGTTCGTGATAGAGGCTTTCTACAGGTAATCGAGCTACCCTGATGCCATCACCCCAATGCCTTTGCATCAGCGCTAAGCTTGATTAAACTTGTTAGTGGTCGTTTTGCCGGCTCTTATCCATAAATCCACATGCAGCTATTCAAATGAAGCCACCGCAGGAATAAGTGAAGACCGGTCTTCCAAAAAGTAAGGGCCTGAGTTTTCAGGACCCAGACCCTTATTGTATATGGCGTTGCCCGGCAGGTCAATTACTTTAAGCACAACGCATCTCAATGTCATTGACTTAAGGGGGCGGACAAACGAGCTAATTTTTTTT
>JADFXY010000011.1:0-26373 GCA_015233355.1 Deltaproteobacteria bacterium
CGGTTCGATATCAGTGAGTTGAATATTGGACCGGATGTCTTCCTCAAGAAACGAACCGTAGAGTTGACCGAAAGCCGTATGCAAAAAAGCTGCTGTCAGAAAGGTAACATCATGAAAAGAAAGAGTTATCTTCCTCCCCACCCTTAGAGCGGCCACGATTTGATCATAGACTTTCCGGCCATCGTCCGAAGCCACACACAATGAATTACCCACTATTTCATACACTGAAAGAGTCGTAGCTCCCATGCAAGCAGCTTGATACGGGTTGCTTAATAATAATTGTCCTTCAATCGGTTCCAAATATGTGGTCATTGCCTCAGTCCTCCTCTTTAGCGTACGAACGGGCATCGGGTTCGTTCAGGTCTTCCTTTCCCGGTGCACATCAGAACAATACTCAGTTTTTTCTCTAATCCCGGTTTGCGGTTTAATGAAGTTTCTTTAAGTTAGATCTGCGGCGTCCTCCTGGTCCCTGACCTTTTGTAAAACTAAATGGAATACCTGGTTACAGCTCATTCTGACAATCTCTTCAAAAGGTTCCTTTTGTACAGGCAGGCACAGCGGTACCAGGGCAGAGCCCGTAAGTTTCAAGAGCACCTCTATTATAACACCATTGGCGCCGCATGAGTCACATATCGGTCAAGAAAATGGAGATGGATCACTTTTACAGGTGCCCAAGGATAAAGTCAAGTGGATGTTAGACAACCGACCGAGTTCAACTGTGCCGTCCCGGACGACAAGTGCCCTGGTTATACTGCGGCGTGATGCTCCTACGTAAATCAGATTCTGATTAAATTTTTAGGGCCGGAGGCCGGCTGTCCGGTTAATGGGGTATTAAGTCGGTATTAAAAGAATTTTATGCCATATATTATGTATTGAATCATGATAATCTGGTCTTTTATTCTGGTTTATGCAGATCTGATATATAGGATAACAGCCATCCGTTATAGTTGATGAGAAAAATGTCGCATTTTTGTTCCACTTTATTTCCTTTTTGTGATATGGAGAGTTTTGAGGCGCCGAAAATTATTTCAGAACCGGCCGTCTGATGGGTTTAGTTGACAATATATACTAAATAATCAACAAGATATATCAAAGACAAGGCGACCTGATCAACTCCATAAGGGCTGACACTTAGCCTGTCTAATGAGGCGTAAATATGAATGGTATTGAATGTGGTATAAATAGGATGCTAATGGGACGGGTACCCCAAGGCAGCGATCTGCTGGAGTTTTTGACCCAATTGTGCCTGGAAAAAAACCTTTCCTTGGGAGTGGTCTGGGCTTTAGGAGCGGTATCCCAGGCTAATATCGGCTTTTATGATCAGGTGGAGAAACGCTATTGTAATGTTACATTTGATCGGGAATTGGAATTAACCGCATGCCAGGGAAATATTTCCTTAAAAGACGGCGTGCCGTTTATCCATCTCCATGCCGTTTTTGGCGACCGAGACGGAAGCACCTTTTCAGGACACGTGATGGCTGGAACCAATATCTTCGCCTGTGAGTATACCATCATGGAGCTGACCGGAGAGCCATTGATCCGCGGCCTTGACCCGGCCACCGGACTTTTCCTGTGGCGATCATGAAAAAACTACTTTTCAACCGTCCATAATCGGTCGGGTTTAGGAAGAAAACGGAATTAACCCCGAGTTCCGGCAGCCTTACCACCAGGCAACAAGTTGCCTACGCCACCCACAGCCGCGGCGGTTCAGGATGACGCAGACAAGTTGTTGCCTACTCGGCCAAGTTGTCGGGAGAAGGCTGAAAACAACGCCAATTATGACCACGGCCGGAGCGTCTGGTCATAAGATATACGAGGTGGCGGATGAATGTCCACGAGACTACAGTCCCGGTGCACATCCTTCTGGTGGAAGACAACGAGCATGACCGGGCGGCTTTTCGCCGGATGGTTGAAAGTTGCCGGAGGGCTCACCACATAACGGAAGTGGAGAAAGCCGAGGACGCTTTGGCCTTGCTTGAAGAATCTTCATTCGTCTTCGATATCGGTGTAATCGACTATCAATTGCCCGGGATGAACGGTCTGGAACTCTGCCGCAAAATACGTGATAAAGGATTTTCATTTCCTCTGGTTATGCAAACCGGCGAGGGGGCGGAGGGTCTGGCCGTGGCGGCCTTAAAATCCGGCGTTAATGATTATTTGGTCAAAGACGCTCAGGACACTTACCTCAATTCTGCTCAGGCCGCCCTGTTGGAATTGGTTGACCGGTTTCGAGACCGTCTGCCCCGCGAACATATTGAAAAAGCGATGGAATTGGCTCAATCTTCCCTCGATATGGCTTCCGACCCAGCCTTTTGGATCGGTCCGGATGGGTGTTTCAGTTACGCCAACCGGGCTGCTTGTACCTCATTAGGTTATTCCCGTGATGAATTGCTCACCATGACCGTGGCCGACATCAACCCAGATTTTCCAGCCGAAAGCTGGCCCGATTATTGGAAAAAAGTAAAAGAGCACGGTTGGTTAATTCACGTCACCAGCCATCGGGACAAAAGCGGCCGGACATTTCCGGTGGAAGTAAAGATCAACCACTTTGAGTTTGAAGGCCGGGAATACAACCTCGCCTATGCCCGGGACATCTCCGAGCAGCGGCGGGCGGAAGCCACCCTGCGGGAAAGCGAGGAAAAATACCGGATATTAGTCGAACAGTCTCTGCAAGGGATCATGATCATTAGCGGTGAATCCCTCAGATTGTTCTGGCCAACCCGGCTATGACCGCCATATCCGGCTATACCATCGAGGAGCTGGCCTCCTTGCCGCCGAATGGTCTGTACGGATTAATCCATCCAGAAGATCGGCCCTCCGTGCTGCAACGCTACCTCAACCGCAGCAACGGAGGACAAGAACCCGGCAATTACCAGTTTCGGCTGATCCGAAAAGACCAGGAAGTGCGCTGGCTGGAAGCTTTTGTCTCCCGTTCCGATCACCATGGCCGGCCGGCGTTCCTGACTACCTTTGTAGACATAACAGACAGTAAAAAGGCCGAGCAGGCGCGGCAAGAAAGTGAAGACCGTTACCGGGCAATCGTCAACGATCAAGACGACCTCATCTGCCGTTTCTCGAAGGAAGGTAAAATCACTTTTGTTAATCAAGCCTTTTGTCGGTTCCTCGGACATTCGCCGGACGACTTGCCCGGCCGAGTGGTGTATCCATATATCTCCCATGAAGACGCCCGGCTGTTCGAAGCCCGCCTGGCTGCACTAGACCCGGAGAATCCGGTGACGGCCATTGAACATCGGGTGGCCGCTAATGAGACAAAATGGCTGAAATGGGTCGTCAGAGCCCTATTCGACGACCAGGGCCAAATTGTTGAATTACAGGCGGTGGGGCGGGACGTCACCGAACGCAAGTTGGCCGAGACCGGTTTAAACCGGGAAATGGCTAAACTAAAGGCCATATTCGGCGCCATGCCGGGGCTGATTAACGTAATTGACACTAATTACCGGATAGTTGACATAAACCAACGACTTCTCAATGAGTTCGGGTTAACCAAAGATGAGGTCATTGGGCGAAAATGCCATGAAGTTATCAAGGGCCGACAAGACATATGCCCGGAATGTCAAATGCCCGAGGTGCTGGCCACCGGACAACCCAACACCCGTCTATCCGCTCCACAGGAATACCAGTTAACCGGTCATTTCTTAAAGATAGACACTGTGCCCATCTTTAGCGGACACGGCAAAATCCAAGGGGCCCTCCAGTTATCCATTGACATCACAAGATTAAAGGAGACTGAAGACGCCCTGCAAAAGGCCCGCCAATCGGCCGAGGCGGCCAATCTGGCCAAGAGTGCCTTCCTGGCCAATATGAGCCACGAAATCCGGACCCCGCTGAATGGTATTATTGGGATGACCGACTTGATGCTGGGGACTAATTTAAATGCCGAGCAGTTGAATTATCTCCGTTTGACCAAGGCCTCGAGCGACGCCCTATTTACCGTGCTCAATGACGTCCTCGATTTTTCCAAAATCGAAGCCGGAAAACTCGATATCGAATCCATAGACTTCCAGCTACGGGACAACCTGGCCGAGACCATGGCTATCCTAGCGGTTAAGGCCGATGAAAAAGGTCTGGATCTGGTTTATACCGTGAAATCCGGCATTCCTGACCTGCTGATCGGGGATCCCGGCCGGTTACGCCAAATCATCCTGAATCTGGTCAGCAACGCGATTAAGTTCACCAAACAGGGAGAAGTGGTCCTGGAAGTAGAGACTACCTCCACACAAAAGGACGAAGTAGAACTTCTATTCCGGGTAACGGACACCGGCATCGGGATCCATCCAGAGGCCCTGGAAAAAATCTTTGCCCCCTTTGCCCAGGCCGACAGCACCACCACTCGGCTTTATGGCGGCACCGGGTTGGGGTTGGCCATTTCGTCTAAATTGGTGGAGATGATGGGTGGCCGCATCTGGGCTGAATCAAAGTTGGGCCAGGGTAGCACCTTCCTCTTTACCATTCGCTTTGGCCGACCCGAGGGCCGCTCCATCCCGGCCACCGGATTTCACTTTAACCGACTACAGGGATTGCGGGTACTGGTCGTCGACGACAACCCGGCCCAGCGTCAGGTCATCCAGGAAACCCTAAAGGATTGGCGCACCCTACCCTTTTTGGCGGACAGCGGCCCCCAGGCACTGGACATATTTTCCCAGCTCCCAGAGGGCCGGAACAATTTTGCCGTGGCCATTCTGGACGCCCATATGCCGGGAATGGACGGTTTCGAGCTGGCGGAGAAGATCCGCGAACTACCGCAACATAAGAATATGCCGTTGATTCTGCTTATTCCCAATGCGCCCCGAGGCAATGTGACCCGGTGCGAAGAATTGGGCGTGACCTGCCTGACCAAACCAGTCAGGGCTTCCGATTTGTTGGATGCCATGTTGATGGCCTTGGGTGTTCCTCAACCGGATGGGAAAAGGCAGGAGCGACCAACCGCCGGCCGGACTTTACAGGAAACCCGGCCGGAACGGCACGTCTTATTAGTTGAAGACAATCCCATAAACCAGGAACTGGCCAAGGTTATGTTGGAAAAAAGTGGCCATACCGTTGTCCTGGCCGAGAACGGAATCGAAGCCGTTGCGGCCTATGAAAGGGAACTCTTCGACGCCATTTTTATGGACATCCAGATGCCTCAAATGGACGGATTTGAAGCTACCAGAATAATTAGAGAAATGGAAAAGAGATCCGGGAACCGGGTGACCATTGTGGCCATGACGGCCCATGCCATGAAGGGGGACCGGGAACGCTGCCTGGCTGCGGGGATGGACGAGTACGTGACCAAACCGCTAACTCAGGAAGCCCTTTGCCGGGCGATAGAAGCCGCCTCTCCGGTCTCGCCCGAATTCAAGCAGATCTCCTTAAGGACTTCCTTAGAAGAAGACGTCATGGACTGGAAGGCCTTCCTCAATCGTTGCTTAGGCGATCATCGGCTAATCCGAAAAGTTATCACAGTTTTCATTGCTAATTACCCAAAATACCTGTCCGATATTCGTCTGGCCATCGACCGGGACGATTGCCGGGAAGTCAAGCGGACGGCCCACTTTCTTAAAGGCGCTCTGGCCAACTATTCCGCACACAAGTCCCGCCGGGTCGCTGCAGATCTGGAAAAAATGGGTCAAGACGGAGAGTTAACCCAAGCTCGGATGACCTACGATCTGCTGGAGAAAGAGATAGCCCAACTGATACCGTTCATGTCGGACATCCTGTCCATGGATTAGGCGGTTCTCCCAACCCGTCTTTCCGCCGTTTACTCAAACATTACCAGGCCGAATGGAACGGAGCCGGCGCGGTTAAAATCTGCGTCCGAAAGGATAATCTTTACCTTTTACAATACTTATGATAATGTCTGTACGGTGAACGGTCATAATTGCCCCTTCGTGAAAAAGCACAGGGCAAATACGCGTTAAGATTTCTCGCTCCGCTCGAAATGACAACATCCGAAATGACAGCGATGTAGAACGTTGGGCGTGCGGCGCCTTTGTCATTTCGAGCGAAGCGAGAAATCTTAACGTCTTTATGGCTTTCATGAATGCTTGATCCGTGTTTCACAACCCGAAACACCTAACCCGTAACTGAAGGAATTGCCGATCGTGTCCGTATCTCAAAGAGCTTGTGAAATTCCACCCTTTATTGTCATGGATGTATTGGAAAAAGCCCAGGAAATGGAAAGGGCTGGAGAACACGTCATTCATCTGGAGGTCGGAGAACCAGACTTTGATACTCCCCAGGTGATCAAAGACGCGGCGGTCGCGGCCATGTCCGCCGGACACACTCACTATACCCACAGCCTGGGATTGTTGGAGTTACGTCAAGCCGTTTGCCGGCATTATGAGGACAAATACGGAGTCACGGTCTGTCCCGACCAGGTCCTAATCACCTCAGGCACCTCCCCGGCCATGCTCATCTTGTTTTCGGCCCTGTTGGAGCCTGGGGACGAAGTTATCGTGTCCAATCCCCACTATGCCTGTTATCCTAACTTTATCAATTTTGTCGGCGGCCGCCCCGTGTTCGTTCATGTCACCGAAGAAGAGGGATTCCAGTACCGCCCGGAAGATATCAAAACCAAAATCTCAGCCAAGACCAAAGCCGTCTTTATTAATTCGCCATCCAATCCCACCGGGAACCTGCTCTCGGCCGACCGGATGAAAGAAATAGCCGCCCTGAGCCTCTACGTCATCTCCGATGAAATCTACCACGGACTGGTTTATGAAGGACGGGAACATTCCATCTTGGAATTCACCGACCATGCCTTTGTCCTTAACGGTTTTTCCAAACTCTATGCCATGACCGGGTGGCGGCTGGGTTATCTTATTTCTCCGCCCGATTTTATCCGGCCGCTGCAGAAAATCACTCAAAATTTCTTCATTTCCGCCAACTCAATCAGCCAGTGGGCCGGCATTGCGGCCTTGACCAAAGCCGGTCCGGAAGTGGCCAAAATGAAAGAAATTTATAACCAGCGAAGAGTGTATATGATCAGCCGGTTGCGGGAACTCGGCCTGGGCATCACCGTTGAGCCGACCGGTGCTTTTTATGTCCTGGCTAATGCCAAACATTTAACCTCGGATTCCTACGCCCTGGCTTTCGACATCTTGAAAAAGGCCAAAGTGGCGGTAACCCCGGGTATTGATTTTGGCCGGGGGGCCGAGGGCTATATTCGGCTGTGCTACGCCAATTCCTTAGAGAATATCACCGAAGGGATGAACCGGCTGAAAAGCTATCTGGAACAACAAGGCTGCTGATCAACGGTTCCGGCATAACCAAAAAACAACCCGACGACCGGGAGATATGAGGTAAGACCATGGACCAGCCGGCTTCATTTGAGGTGCGGTCAGCCGTATTCGTTAAGAGCGCCGTCAAACCTACTCACTATCCGGATGAGCGTTTGCCCGAGGTCGCCTTCGCCGGCCGATCCAACGTGGGTAAATCTTCTTTAATCAACACCCTCGCCCGGCACAAAAAATTGGTCCGGACCAGTTCCACCCCCGGCCGGACACAGACCATTAATTTCTTTTTGGTTAATCAATCATGTTACTTTGTCGATCTACCCGGATACGGCTTCGCGAAGGTACCCGAGGCCACCCGGCGCAGTTGGGGCCCCATGGTAGAAAGGTATTTAAGACGGGGGGATGTCCGAGCGGTGGTGTGTATTCTTGATATCCGCCGTATCCCGAGTGATGAAGATCTGGAATTGCTCCGTTTTTTAGATCACCATGGGATTAACAGCGTCATCACCCTGACCAAGACGGACAAGTTGTCATCCAACAAGGTTCGAGCCCAAAAGGACGCGATCAGCCGCGTCTTAAACCGGGATGATCTAATTGAATTTTCCGCCAAAACCGGATTAGGCCGAGAAGCCGTGCTGAAACGGCTGGCCGAAAGCTTGGAACAGCCTGAACAAATTGCCGAAAGCGGAGATGAATCTGGGTCAGGGAAGGCAGCGGGGACGGCTGGATGCTGCATTTTAACCACGACTTAGAAGATGTTTGAAAAAAAACAAGGAACTCGATGCAGCCTGGCATATAGGACAGCTAAGGATGGGGAATAAATGACCGGGCGAATGTTGAGGAGGCGAGGTCAAATGCCGCTTAGGGGCGATGTTCTCCAGGGCCCCCTTTTAATTCCCATTAGACCCATTCCACTCAATAAATCTGCGCCAGTAAGAGGCAAAACGCTCCGCGTAGAATTGGACCCAGTCCATCACCGCCTTTTCGCCCAAATCGTAACCCACCTTTTCAGATTCAATCCACTTGTGCCTTTGAATTTCATCCAGCTCCAGGTCCAGATACTCTTTCCCGGTCATACTCCACCACCCGCCATTAAATATTCTGTTAAAAGCTATACTTCTTGCTTTTTTTATTATACTCCGAAATGTAAAGAATTGCAAACTTCTTTAATCCAAAACTTGCCCGAAGTCAACTTTTTTTATACACGCCCGTCAGATTGTCTTATCCCGTGTAAAGTTAGCAAGTTCCAGAGTCGTTGATTGCATGTTACTGGTTATTATAGTCATCCGATTTAGATTTCTAGCATTTGGTATTGGTACCTGCTTAGGGCCTTAGTTACAGGGCTGGCCAAGTGAGCGTCTGAAGTTCTACAAAAGGGGTCGCCCCAAAATGATAGGTTTCAAAATCGGATGACTATAGTTTAAGACAACCGACGACAAGCACCGAGAAACAAGCAACCGGCGACGTCACCTCGAAAAAAAACATTATGCCTTTAGATGCATAATGGTCAGGTTAATTAATGACCTTATCTATGTCCAGCAAGATCTTGACCCCCCCGTCGATCTTGGCCATGGCCAGAATGGCATTAGTTTTCACTTTCGCGCCAAAAGACGGAGTCTCTTCAATCTCCGCCGCCTTGATATCTCGAACCTCCGACACCGCATCCACGGCAATGCCCACCTGGGCGGCTCGGCCAGTACCATCCACTTCCAGAACAATGATGCAGGTCCGGTCGGTATAAGGCAGCTCCTCCATCCCGAACTTCAAGCGCAGGTCCATCACCGAGATCACTTTGCCCCGAAGATTGACCACGCCCTTAATATAAGGTGGGGCCTGAGGGATGGTTCTAATAGGGGCCATGCCGATAATTTCCTTAACCTTTAATATGTCTATGCCGAATTCCTGCCGGCCCAGGGAGAAGGTCAAGTACTTGCCTTCTTTGTTCAACATGGCCTTGGACGTCTGCTCTGCCGCGGTGCCCCCGCGCTGGAGAATATCCAGGGTCAGGCCATCCATATTCGCCGGAACCGACACCTGGGCGCTCACTTTCCGGTCGCGGCAAACGGTCTCAGCGAATTGCAGGTCAACGAATTTTTCCAGATCGATCAGGGATCCAATGCCCATATCATGGTACATATATTTTTGAATACGGTCGAGGTCATCTATGGAGGGGAACAAATCTCCGGTCTTTATCCCCTGAGCCTCGGTCAATACATTCTTAAGCAACGGCACCTTAAGGCCAAGGTTCTTGTTCGGATCCAGGAATGAAACCGCTATCTCCGCCGCCGTATCCGGTTTCTTTTCAATAAATTTGCCGGCCTGAACCAACATCTCGCTAAATTCATAGACCGCGTCGGTGTATGGACCGATAAAATCATCCCGCGCCGCCACCACGCAACAAGGATGATTTTTCCAAAGCTCACTGGACAAGAACTGTAATTCGGCGATCCCGGAGGCAATAGCTTTCGTGCCTATCGGTTCGGCCACCATGAATCCGCCGGCCCCAGCGTTCCCGTTCAGAAATTCAGGCATCTTAATCGGGGGGACGACCTCGAAACCAACCTCCACCCCGGCCTCTCCGATTGCTCCAGGTTTGAGACCGATTTTGCTGAAAAACATGTGGGCCAGCATATGATGAATAGACATTTTATGCGGGATAAAAAATTGTTTGCCCCTGAAAAAATTTTGAAACGGCTCCCGGTATTCCCCCAATCTATTCCTGACAAAGATGCTACCATTCCGATGGGTCAACAATATCAGCTTGATGGGCGTTCCAACACTGTAGAGATCCATGGCCATCGGGGCCAGGACGCAGGCCATATCCACCGTACCCCTCTCCAAGGCCTGCTTCACCGGGTTCCATCCCGGCATACACTGGATCTCCAGATCAAAGGTTTTGGGAGACAGCTCGCCTTTATCAATCAGATGCTTGACCACACCCAAGATCAGGTGGTCGGTAATCTGGATGTGGGCCATTTTTAGCCTGACTTTGCCCGAAGCACTCGTTCTAGGTCCCTTTTCTTCTTCGGAGACTTCTTCCACTTTCCGCAGCCCCAGGGCCTCTTCTATTTTAGTTTTCAATTCATCCGGGTTGAAAGGCTTACCGATAAAGCTGCTGACTCCGGCGTCAACAGCCTTTTGTTCTTGTTTCTTATCGCCTTCTCCGGTCGCCATCAGAAACGGTATTTGTTTGAGCCGGTCATTAGCCCGGACCCACCGGAGCAGCTCATAACCATCTTTGTTCGGCATGTTCCAGTCGCTGATGATCAAATCTATCCCCGGCTCCGCCTGCAGCCGGGCAATGGCGTCGTTGCCGTCAACGGCCTCTATAATGTTTTCATACCCCAGCGACTTGAGGGTATTGATCTCGATCTTGCGCATAATGGCAGTATCTTCTACCAGCAATATCTTTATCTTTTTGAGGTCGGCAGACATCACGTGTTCTCCCAATCAGGCACTCATGGTCAATCTATTGGTTGAGTTAGGGAAAGATGGCTTCAAGTTTCCGCTTCAAGGTCTCCCGCGAAAAGGGCTTGGCTATATAATTAGTCACTCCGGCCTGAACCGCCTTAAGGACGTTTTTTTTAAGGGTTTCCACCGTCACCATTAAGAAGGGAATATGTTTGAGCTCTTCATCTTGGCGAATAATCTCAACCAGCTCAAGGCCGTTAAGCCGCGGCATGTTCCAATCGCAAATGATTAGATCAAACTTTTCTTTCCTGAGCATGGGCAACGCCGTGGCCCCATCATCCGCCTCAAGGACGTTGGAGTATCCAAGAGAGCGGAGATGATTTTTCATGATTCTACGCATAGTGACAAAATCGTCGACCACGAGAATACGCGCCGTTGGATCTAACATCCTTTATCCTTAAAGCATATCTACCAGTCGCAGCCTAATGTCATTGACTTAAGGTGCAGGGGCATCGGATCTGATTTTAATAAATGGCCAATTCCGAATAAGCCCCAACGGGGCGCTCTAGGTTAGTCCAGCGGCAATGCCCTGGGTTGGGGGCGACACCGAATAAAATAACCTATAATGCCCACATAAAATCCTTCTTCCGCACGGGATTCAAGACGCGGCCGGAGGATTAGGCACCCCGGCCAGATTGATATCCATAATCCGTCTTTGTGGTTCCCGATTTTCTTTAGCTACCGGCAAGGGCAAAGGAACTTTTTCCACCACAAACAGGCCATACCCTTCCAATCCGATGATTTTAACCGGACTATTGGTTAGCAAACGCATTTTGCCGACACCCACATCGGATAGAATTTGGGCGCCAATGCCATAATCCCGCAAATCTGGTTGCAGCAACTCCGGCGGCTCGACTTCCGCCTGCCCGGCCGCTTCATCCATTCTAGTATAACCATCAAATTTTTCTATTAATTTTGCTTCACGCCCCTCGCGGTGGATATATAGAATAACGCCTTTACCAGCCGCCTCCACCATCCGCATGGACGCCGCCAAAAGATCCCCACAGGCGCACCTGACCGACCCGAACACATCACCCAGCAGACACTCACTGTGAACCCTGACCAGCGTAGGTTCATCCGGCGTGATGGTCCCCTTGATCAGGGCCAGGTGCTGCTGTTTGTCCACGTCGTTAACATAACCGATAGCCCGAAATTCTCCCTGCCGAGTGGGCAGCCGCGTCTCCACGGCCCGATGGACCAAAGATTCTTTTCGGAGCCGGTAGGACACCAACTGGGTGATCGTAATCAATTTTAGCCCGTGTTCCTCAGCGAACTTATCTAAATAGGGACGTTGAGCCATATCACCCTCATCATCCAAGAGGGTGCATAATACTCCGGCCGGTTTGAGGCCGGCCAGTCTGGCCAAATCCACCGAACCCTCGGTCTGGCCGATCCGCACCAGCACTCCGCCTCTCCTGGCCCGAAGAGGAAAAACATGGCCGGGACAAACCAGGTCTTCGGGGCCGGCCTCGTCAGCAATGGCCGCCTGGATGGTGATCGCCCGATCGGCCGCGGAAATACCGGTGGTGACGCCTTCGGCCGCTTCAATGGACACGGTAAACGCCATCCCCACGGCCGGCCGCTCCTCGCCGGTCATCATCCGGAGCTTAAGCCGTTCGATGCGCTCCGGTGTTAGAGCCAGGCACACCAGACCCCGGGCGTAGGTGGCCATAAAATTAACCGCATCCGGTGTCACCTTTTCGGCGGCCATGACCAGATCGCCTTCACTGTCCGGGTCTTCATTGTCGGTCAAGATAATCATCCGCCCCTGACGAATGTCTTCCAATGCAGCTTCTACCGTTGATCTCATTGTCAATTCACCTTTTGCCCCGGCAGCCGTTACTCCGGGCCCGGTATATATGCCGTTGTGTTGGACTACAAACGGCCATAGGTTGCGTTATATGAAACCTGTCTTATGCTCATTGATTATGGACCGGTAAAGATCTAGTGGAACGGCGATAAACCAAAGAAACCCGTTCACTAGAGATCTTAATATCACAAGGATCATTAAGACGGGAACACTGGGACCAAATTTCTCCGGGTATTGGCGTGAATACTTTATGGAAAAGACAATTAAATAAATTATCGAAAAAACAAACGATTCAGCCAAATAGTAAGCCATCCTTCTCTCCTCAAGTATTGGTGGTATATACCCGGCTCAGCCTTTGCCAAAGGCACACACCGGGAAAACGCAAGTCGGGCAGTTTCGGCACAACCCCCCATGGCCCAGCCGGATCATATCTTCTTTTGTAATCCGGTCCTCGGCCAACACTCGAGGGAAAAAAATATCGAACACGGTATTGGGATGATAAAACACACAGGCCGGTAAACCCATCACGATGGTTCGGCCCAATTGCCCCAACAAAAACATCGCTCCCGGCAGAATCGGAGTGCCATAAAAAAGAATCTCCACACCCGCGGCAAGAATGCCCTGTCTGGTTTCATCATCGGGGTCCACCGACATCCCGCCGGTGACGACAATCACGTCGGCCCCGGAGTCCTTCAACTGCTTTATCGCGGCGGAAATTTTCTGCGTATCGTCAGGGGCCATGAGCTTCATGAAGACCGATTGTCCATAGGATTCAATCTTCCGGCCAACTGAATCATCGAAACCGTCGCGCGTTCGGCCTTCAAAAATCTCCGTCCCGGTGACCAGGGCCCCGACCCGTTTGTAGCCAAAAGGCAGAATCCGAATCAGGCCCTCCGGTAACCGGGCGCAGAGACGTTCCACTGTTTCGACCACCTGAGCCTGGATAGTCAGCGGGATAATCCGGGCCGCGGCCACGGCTTGGTCCTGCTTCACCGGGGAGTTGGTGTGCAAGGTGGACATGGTGATGTTATTAATAGAATTGACCTCAAAAAGGGCGGCCACTTCGACTTTAAGTAAACCGTCAACGGTGGCGGAAAGAGTCACCTTCCCTTCTTTTGGCTCAGAAAGTCTGATATTTTGCCCGGCAAACGCCTGGGCTAAGCGGATCCCGGCTTCATTTTCATGGACCTCCTCCGGCCCCAGTTCCAAAGCATATATGGTGTATTTCCCAATGCTCAGGAGTTCCTGAACATCTTCTTCCCGGATGATATGGCCCTTCTTAAAAGCTACCCCTTTAAATGTCCCAGGAATAATTTTCGTCACGTCATGGCCTAGAACATGGCCGATAGCATCCTGCACCTTTATTTTTTCCATAACTCATCCTGCAAACAAACCCTGGATTAAATATATCTATCCGTTCTACCTGAGAGATAATTACACACACCGATCTTTGGTTAGCGATTAGCCGCAAAACAAAAAATTAGACCATAAATGATCCCGGAAGGCAAGATTTTTGCGAGCAACCACAATCATCGTTGCGTGACATCGGCCCGGATCAAGAGGCGCAGCCATCCTTTTCAATCCCGCCAAGATTCCCTGCCCCGGTTCCAACTTTCAACAAGTCTTCTTGTTTGTGGGCCAAGATACTTATGATTTTTGGAATATACGCCTTTTTTTTCTCCAGTTTTTTGGCAATGATTCTAATCACCGGAAACGTTAGAACCAGGCAGGAAAAGCTGAAAATAATCGCCGCCGGCTCACTGCGCATAGACAAGACGGGGGCCAACTGATGGCCCAGAATGCCTCCGCCGATAAGCCCCAGTACCGGCACCATATACAGTAAAAATGAGGTTTTGATAAACGAATCGCCGCTTAGGCCCAGGACCACCCGGTCACCCACCTCGGCCCCCATGGGATTGAGGACCCGTACTTTATTTTCCCGGTTCCCTCCGCCAAGGGCTTCGCAGGCCTCTTTGCCGGAACATCCGGCGCAGGCATCCGTACGCACGGTCTGGACATAAGCTGAACCGGCTCCGGCTTCCAGGACAATTCCTTCTTCAGTCAACATGGTTTTTCCTTTACGATCAACGGCCAGGCCGGCCGGTTTGAGGGGGTGCAGACCAAGTGCCTGATCACACCCGGTTTGGCTTATTTGGGATGGCCTAAACTCAAAATTTTAATCTCCAATTATAACATCGCCCGCCAGAATATGAAAGAAGATTCCACCTGATTGGGTATAACTTACTGATAACCTGACTCCGGTCACAAGTGATTCCGGCAAACCCGGCCGGCCTCCGGATCGTCTTGCTTGTTGACATTTTGCCCCGGTTAAGATAGCCTTGTCTTTTAAAGTATAACGCTGAGAGCACAAAGGCGACAATAGAAGGCCGACGGTTTCTTTATGTCTTTGATAGATGCTCCTGTAGAATTTCCGCCTCTTCGGCGTTGTGCTTCCCTTAGCGGATTTAACCCCGGACGAACTTAACATGAAGCCATTAACATTAATTCACCTGCTTCTTTGGCTCACCCTGGTAATGTGGGGCATACCATCCGGAATCGTCCCGGAATACTGGTTGATCGATCAGGCTTGGGCCCAAAAAGCCAAAAAAGGACGCAATTTTGCCGGCCGAAACATGTCCGGGGTCGATTTGTCCAAACGAAATCTTGATCTGGCGGATTTCTCCGGGACTAAACTCTTCCAGGCCAAAATGGTCGAGACCAAACTCTTCCAGGTCAAGATGGTGGCCGCGGACCTGACTGAAGCCAATCTTTCCTGGGCTGATCTCTACATGTCCGATCTGACCGGAGCGACCTTGAACCGGGCCACCTTAAACGGGGCCAACCTGGAGAGAGTTACACTGACCGGGGCGTCGGTTCGCGACGCTCAACTTGCCGAGACCATTCTTGTCGGGACTAATCTGGAAAAGGCTGACTTCAGCGGCTCTTATCTCAAATGGGCCCAGCTCTCGGGCGGAAAAATGACTAACGTTTCATTTGAGAACGCCCGCTTGCCCGGGGCCAGGCTGGAAATGGGTGTGGCTGCCGGCGGCAACTTTAAAGGCGCCCAACTCGAAGGGGCCATCATGAATAAGACGGACTTAAAAGGAGCCAACTTTTCCGGAGCTAACCTAAAAGGGGCTAACCTGACCTCAGCCGACCTGAAGGGCGCTGATCTGACTGGAGCTGATCTAAGAAATGCCATATTGACGGGGGCGGACCTGAAGGGCGCCAACCTGGCCGGCGCCAACCTGAGGTGGGCTAATCTATTTAACGCCGATGTGGCCGGCGTCATATGGGACAAAGTTGACCTCACCTGGGCCGTATGGATTAACGACACCGTGTGTAAAGATCGTGGATGTACCGGGTTCCTGACCAAGTGAAGAGCATCCCGGCCGGAGACTCAAAGGCGTGCCGGCTTTCTTGACAGGTTACAATCGGGGAATACATGGCGAAGAATCTTCTCTTGACCGGCGAAAGAAAACGGTATATACAAAAGAATTAGTATCGGCTTGATATCTCATATTTTCCGGATCTCCCCCGGAATATTTCATACCACATTCTGCCAAAATACGTCACTGGATGTATCACAGGAAACATCATGCTCGACAGTAATGCCCACATCCTGCTGGTAGACGATTCCTCGACCGTTCGCAGAATCATCGGAAATATATTGCGACAAAATGGATATTACTTCATCGAGGAAGCCACCGACGGTCTCTTCGCTCTCCAGGCCCTCTTAAAAGACAAATTCGATCTTATCATCTGCGATTGGAACATGCCCCGGATAAATGGATTAGAGTTATTCAAAAGGGTTCAGTCGATTGATACCCTCAAGGATACCCCGTTCTTAATGGTCACTGCGGAATCAACAGGAGCAAGTGTTCTCAAAGCCGCCGAAACAGGGGTAAGTTATTATATTGCCAAACCATTTTCTCAGGACGCCCTATTGGCGAAAATCGCCGTCATCTTTCCATAAGACGCTGCTGACCGCCTTCGATCGCTTCTCCTAAAATAAAATCTCCGTCTCCCGGCCGCCGGTCAGAGTCAACCGGGATTCTTTGACCGGGCATGACTCAAAAATCGGGACACCAACTCCAACCCTGAATGGTTTGATGATGAACTTAATCAAGGCTAATTTCACCAACCTAAAACTTTGGGTGGTCATTTTACTCGATATCATCATCTTTGGGGCCTCCTACTACCTGTCCTATTGGCTCCGTTTTGACATTATCCCCCCCTATTATCTAAACCTCTTCACCCAGTCGGTAGCCCTGGTGATCGCGTGTAAGCTGGTTATCTTCTATTTTTCAGGGCTTTATCGGGGGCTTTGGCGATACACAGGGATTTCCGACATGATCAAGATCGTGGTGGCGGCCGGCCTGGCCACGCCGGTGGTGGTAGCCCTCATCGCCTATCATCATCGCTTCACGGGATATCCCAGATCCATCTTTGTCCTCGATCTGATCCTGACCATCATTCTAGCCATCGGCATTCGGGTGGCTATCCGATTGAGTTACTTTCCCCACTCGTTAGGCTTTCTTTACCATTGGGGGTTGTTCCGGGCCGACCGAGGCCGCCGGCTCTTGATCATCGGGGCCGGGAACGACGGTGAAAAAGTTTTGCGGGAAATTATGGCCGGGCCTGGAATTAATTACTTCCCGGTCTGTTTTTTGGACAATGACCCCATTAAACGAGGGCAACGCATCCACGGCGTCCCTATTCGCGGCGGAACTGATCTCCTGCCCCAAATCACGGTGGAACAAGCCATCGACGAAGCACTCATCGCCCTTCCGGCCGCTTCCCGTGAGGAAATGCGATCCATCATCAGCACCTTGAACAGCCTTAACATTCCCTATCGAATCATTCCGGCCATGCGGGAATACATCAAAGGTCAGGCCCTGACCAGGGAGGTAGTATTTGAAGACTTCCTGGGCCGAGAGCCGATCACCCTCGACGATGGCGACATCTCCGAGTACCTTTATGGAAAAAGAATTCTCATTACCGGAGCCGGCGGGTCCATTGGGTCGGAACTCTGCCGCCAGGTTTGTCGTTACCGGCCGGCCGTTGTCGTCTTGTTTGAACAAACCGAATTCAGCCTGTTCAAGATCGATAACGAACTCAGAGAAATATGCCCAGATATCTCCGTTGTCCCGGTTATCGGCGATATCCTTGATCCTGAAAGCCTGCCCATGGCCTTCGGGACCTACCAGCCGGAGGTAGTCTTTCACGCCGCGGCCTACAAACACGTCTCAATGATGGAAAAAAACCCAATCGAGGCCATCAAAAACAACGTCTTTGGGACTATTCACGTCGCCACTTTGGCCCTGCAGCACCAGGTCCGGCGATTCATTCTCGTATCCACCGATAAGGCCGTGCGCCCCACCAGCATTATGGGCGCCACCAAACGGGCCGGAGAAATATTCGCCCAATGTCTCAATGCCCAGGGAGCGACCAAGTTTATCACGGTCAGGTTCGGCAACGTGGTCGGGAGCGATGGCAGTGTCGTCCCGATTTTTATGGAACAAATCAAGAGAGGCGGCCCCGTCACGGTGACCCATCCGGATGTTTGCCGGTATTTTATGTCCATTCCCGAGGCGGTGTCCCTGATTCTTCAGGCGTCCAGTATGGGCCACGGGGGTGAAATCTTTGTCCTGGATATGGGCAAGCCCATCCGGATTGTTGATCTCGCTTGTGACTTAATCCGCCTGGCCGGAAAAAGACCTTACGAAGACATCAAAATAGACTTTATCGGCCTCCGCTCCGGTGAGAAACTGCATGAGGAACTATTTATCACAGGTGAGGATATCCAACCCACCAGCCATGACAAGATCCGGGTGGCCAAATCGCTCACCCACGATTTCAAGCAACTCCAAACACAGCTCACCCGGCTTCAGGAACTGGTCGAACAACCGGACGTAAAAAGCGCCCTCCAGGTTCTGCACGCCATGGACCCAACCTACCATCCCTCCGAGGAATTCCACCTCCCCGACCCTCCCCTGCCCCAACAACCGGAGACCACGACGCGCCGGGCCGACCTTCGCCTGGTTTCCGGACAGGTATCCTAAGGATTGAATATCACTTCATCATAACGGTAATGCTCGATTATCTTTTCGATTCTACTGTGAAATGCGTGAGCGTTATCCCAAGTTTTATGCACGCCTGGCCCCAAATGTAGCTCTTGGCAATAAGCCGACACCTCATCCCTATTCCTCCGCAATGAACACCGCAGAGGAGACATGAAATCTTTTGCTCAAGGCCTTGATTTGCCGGACATCAAGCTGACGCCTGCCAGAGAGAATATCTGACGCCTCCCTTTGGTCACCCAACTCCGGCAAGTCAGCCAGTTCAACACCGTGGCTTTCCATTAAAGTCCGCAACACAGATATGGGGTCGCCCGCAGGTTCGGGAACATTTTGATCTTCATAAGCCTCGACCAACGTCCCCAGAGTCTCCATCAGCGACGCCAAAGGATGTGATTCGTCTTCACCGACTTCATCAATCAATTCATTAAGAAACTGAGCTAACCTCTCATAATCATGTGACGTATGGGGCACGGTCAAAATGGTTTCCACTACCGGCCAAATTTTAGTCACTTCCTCGCGTGTTGGATACATGTTCATTCTCTCCAATACCCTAGGTCATACTCGGCATGTGTTAAAACATGTCGAATATAGACCCGCTGGGTATGGTAATGCACTGCAACAATAAGCCGAACCTTATTTCCGCCAATATTGAATACGGTTAATTTTCCGACACGGTCCACCGCTGGGAACAGCAACCTCAACTCAATAAAGTTTTTGAATGTTCCGGCCTTCATAAGACTATACCAGGATTCAATCCCGCAAGCACATTCCGGATGTTTTAGGGCAAAATCCAACAACGGTTTCAGCGTTATGATACGCACTGAGATGCTTCCATCAGCCTGGAGTTAGTTAGGTATTATCGGCCATCATGTACTCCGCCAGGCGGGTCAGCATGGCCGGTCCTTTGACCTCGGTTTCAAACAACGGAACAATCGCCCGGATCTTATCATCAAAAGTCTTCCAGATCTGGTCCATATGTTCTTCCTGCATCTTGACCCGATTGTGGACGAATTCGGCCGAGCCCTCGCTTACCTGCGATTTGGGGATGAGCCCGTTGACCAAAACCCCGCCGACAGGAATGCCAAACTCATAAAACCAGTTGATAAACCGGGTGATGACGGCAATGGGCAGGCTTTCGGGCAAGGTTACAAAGAAAAAGGCGGTCAAGGCATCATCGGTCAATAATTCTTTGACATGGCCCATTCGGCCCTTGAACCCGAGAAGATAATCCAGCAGCGGGTCCTGCTCCTGTTTTTTGGAAAAGGACAGCATTTCCCGCAATGACTTGGCCTCTTCCCGGCTCTTGAGCATCTTTTCCACCCACAGGCCGTACACTTTGGACATCCCCAGCAGCCGCCGGGCATTGGCGGTCGGGGCCGTATCAAATACATAGAACTCGTATTCGTCTTTAAACATCAAGTCCATCATGTTTTCAAACATGGCCGATTCTTCAAACGCCGGATTCATGGTCGCCGACTCGATAAACTCCTCAGCTTTGGTGGTAATATCCGCAAATTTAAGGAACCAGTTAATCTTTTCCCGAATTTCCTTTTTTGACCGCTCGATGGTGTCTTTGGTATCAATCTCAAACGCATGGCAATTGGCCTCATCGCAGACCACAACCGGCCGGCCAAAGACGTTTTGCCCGAACAAATTGGACAGGCTATGGACGGGATTGGTGGAGGCCAGCAAAGTTTTCTTGCCCAGTTTGGCCGACCCCAGGGCAGCCGCCCCAGCCATGACTGTTTTGCCCACCCCGCCTTTTCCACCGAAGAAAATATACTTAAGCTTCGGATGATCCCTAAAATATTTCTGCATACTAATCGTGATCTGGTTCATTACCCCCGTCCCCCTGGTTAAAAGTCGCCAAACATGGCGTGAGCCAGTTTTTCGATCATGGGTAATCCGGTCACGTCCCGTTCCATTTCCGGAACCGAGGCTAGAATCTGACCCTGGAAATCCCGTTCGATGACCTTAAGATAATGCTCCTGCATTTCGAAGCGATTCTTGAGATATTCCGGGATATTCTGGTCCCTTAGTTCCCAGGGCAGAATCCTGTTGAGGATATATCCACTTAAGGGCACGTCAAACTTGGCGAAAAGCTCTGCCGCCTTGAGGGTATCTTTGATGACCATTTCTTCCGCAGTCAGAACAAAGAAGAAGGCCGTCATTTTCTTATCGGTCAAAATGCTGGAGGACTTATTGATCCGTTCTTTGATATAGAGCAATTCATTCAGAATAGCGTCTTCCTCAACATCCTTATCCCGGCGGATAACCGCGGCCATCTGGTCATACTCCTGCATCTGTTCCCGCAGCTTGGTGATCTTGTCGATCCAGGCATCATAGACGGAAGCCATACTCAGGTAATAGAGGGCGTGGCCGAGGGGGACAAGATCGTAAATATAGTAATCATAGTCGCCCTTAACCACGATATCGACCACCTCATCAAAAATGGCGCTTTCCTCCATGGCCGGTTCGGCCGCGGCGGCCGTAATATAGCTTTCGATCTCGTCGGGAATCTTGTCCATTCCGTACATATCGAGGATCTTGTTCCGGATCTCTTGTTGATATTCCTTCACCCGGCGGTCGGCATCGATTTCCTGCGCGTACAGGTTGGGAATGATCTCGGTCGGACCCTTGCCAAAGATATCTTTTTGGAAAATGTCGGTGAGCGAGGCTTGTGGGTCAACCGAAAAAACCAGGACTTTTTTACCCTTCTTGGCCAGGTAATAGGAAGTAGCCGCGGAAAAGGTGGTTTTTCCCAATCCGCCCTTACCGCCGAACATGATATATCGCCTATCCGGATATTGCTCAAAGATATTGGCTAGAGACATAACGATAAGCCCCTCTGGAGAATTTCAGTTTCCATTTCCGGCAATCCGAGACGCAACCGGCTCGGCCTACCGGCTCAATAGATTTAAAAGGCGCCCGGCCAGGCAAAGGGAAGGTCAGGCCAGGGCGTCCGTCAGATCCTTCTCTTTTAACATGCGCCGCTTCCAGGTGGAAATCTGAGGCACGACATAGGGCAACAGCCGCAGTGAATAGTACGGCGGCAAAATTGGGACACCCAGCATATCCCCCATGGTAATGAGGATGAACAGGTGTTCCATACTGGCCCGAGTTTTTAGGGCAAACCGGGCCGAATCGTGGGCGGCTACCCCGTATACAAATTCTTTGATCGATTTCAAAAATCCAAATTTTTCTTTTTTCTCGTCAGTCATCCGTATACTCCTTATCGTTTTATCTGAAGCTAGTCAAAAAAGTCTTGATCGGTAAAGTCTTTCTCCCGCAACATGAAACGTTTCCACCCGGTGATTCCGGGGGCCAGGTACGGCAATAGCCGCAGGGAATAGTATGACCGGGGCATCGGCACGCCCAACATGTCGCCATAAAGGCTTAACATGAGCAGATGTTCCAAGCCCGCCTTGCTTTTCATGGCCACCAGGGTCGACTCGTGCGCGGCCATACCGTAAATGAATTCCTTCACCGCCTGCAGGAATCCCTTTTTCCCCCGGGGTTCTTTCTCCGGCATATTCCCCACCTATGGCGTCCACGACACCGCCCGGCGGACCGAGCGGTGCGTCTTAATTGAATAAACAGCCCCGATTGGATTCAGACCGGCCCAGATCCAACCGGAGCGACTATTTGTTAGTTCACGCCGGAGTGAGTTGAGGCTTACCAATACCCCGGTAGCGCATAAAGGCCTTGTAACCTTCACAGGCCAGAATAAGAGCGGCAATCACCAGGAAGAACCCGGCCAGCCCCATCAGAGAATTACCAATCAGGGCCTCGCCCTTGACCACACCCGAAAACACCTTGTCCAGCAGGCTGTAGGAGGTGTACAACAGGGCGGCTATGGTGGTCACAAACATAAATATCATGGGATAAAAAGCCCAGGCAAAAGACCGGCCTTCCGACATCAGCCAGGCTGAAATCAACATCAAGGCCAGGGAGGCCATCAATTGATTGGCGCCGCCAAAAAGCACCCACAGGTATTGCCACCAGCCCGTCAGCACCAAAACCGCGCCCAGCAGGCTGGCTATGATCGTCCCGATATGGACGTTCCTGAATATCGGGCTGATATCGCCTAATAACTCAGAGGTGGCGACCCGCATGAACCGAACCGCCAGTTGCATGATGGTAATGGCTAAGACGACCATCATCACGCTGCCGTAGGATTTCCCAACGCCGGCCGGCATCCCTAAGGCGCCCAGGAATTTGGCCACCCCCGCGGCAAAGACACCACCGGGGCCTTTGGCCACTGCCGCGGAATATTCGCCTGCTGTCGCATAGATAGTTCCGGCAATGATCAGGGCAAACAGGGCCAGCATCATCTCCAAAAACATGATCCCGGCTCCGACCGGCCGGGCATCCATCTCGCTTTCCAGTTGCCGGGCCGTCCCTGAACTGGATACGATACTGTGCCAACCTGAGACCGCCCCACAGGCGATGGTCACAAACATAATGGGCCAGACGGGACCGATCTTAATGTTAAACTCGGTGTAGGCCGGCAAAGTGAAATTCGGATGTAGAATGAATACCCCGATCACCCCGAAAAACAGGCCCAAAAACACGATATAGGCGGCCACATAGTTGATCGGCAGGGTAAACCGCCAGATGGGCAGGACCGAGGCGAAATAGCAGAACGTGAAGGCGGCCACCGCCCACAGAATCGTGCTGTTGGCCAGAGTGGCGCCCAGGAGCTTATCGGACGGCATCACGGTCCCGGCATAGACACCAAGCAAAGCAATAGCCACGCAGACAGCGGTGGTCAGGAGGATGTCTATCCGCCACCGGTAGATCATCTGCCCAGCCAAGACACCGGCAATGGTCAAGAAAAGCCAGGCCATCGGCGACGACTTCAGTCCCACGGCCACACTCACCACCACGTTACCGAAGGCGCTCACAATGAGTAGCAAGTAAAAATAAATAAAGGCGAGAAGAATTATTCTCGCCCGTGGTGAAATCAACCGATGGCTCAAACCGCCAAAGGAGGCCCCGTCGTTCCTAACCGCAATCATGGTGCTGGCATAGTCATGCACCCACCCAATAAAAAACGTGCCCAGCAAAATCCAGAGCATGGCCGGCAGCCAACCCCATTGAATGGCGATGATCGGCCCGATGATCGGCCCCGCGCCAGCAATGGACTTGAACTGATAGCCATAAAGAATGTTTCGGCTGGTGGGCATAAATTCCACGCCGTCCATATACATTTTGGCCGGAGTCGCCCGTTTCGGGTCGGCTTTGATGACGTTGGCATCAATGTATTTAGCGTAGACCCGATAACCGACATAAGCTACCAAAAAGCCAATGACCAAAACAACAATTGAATTCATCCTCAGCCCCCTCTTTCTGCCGCTAATCCCTCCTTAAGTTATCAACGAGCCAGGTCGGCAGGAGACGTTTATCCGGTCCAATTAGTCAAACCAACGCCTAACCGCCGGCCGGGCGCGACGACCGCAAATACACCTCGGTCAGCCTACCCAGGACTGCACATCTATTGACCGTAATCTATGAAACGACCAGTGTCAAGCACTATTTACCCATTTTTAGATCAATCCGGAGCATTTTAAACGGCTCGAATTCGGCCTAGCCAAAACATAGTGACCGACTGCCGGGAAGGTGCTGTGGAAGATAAAGTTGGTGGGGATGAAAGGAATGGCTCTTCACTATTTAGATCAATAAATAATAATAAATCATATGAATAGCATAATGACCTTATATATCAAATGATTTATTAGCTCTGTGCCGGTATAGTTTTAGGCGGCGAGGCGACTGGAAGGCTGAAGGCAATTGCCATCCAAAGCTTGAACTGGAGGATAGACTTTAAGGATTCAAGTCTGAGTCTTTCAGATATGAATTAACCAAGCAGAACGACTCGCCGACAATTAGGGATTGCTTCTTGAGTATTTCATTTCAATTGAGTAGCGGTTACATGTTTTTCTTTATACGGAAATTCATTTTCAAATGCTTCCAATGCTTCATTATTAACTCTAAAAACTGGATCTGCATAAAACCTTCCTTCGACTCCTTTTAAACTATTTTCATATAATTCCAATGCCATAAAGGCATCTAAATTCTCACCTTCTGAGGTTTTTATATTATATTCTTGGGCGTTTACGAAACCGAACCGATGGTAATAGTTAGGATTTCCAAATATGATGATTGCCCTAAATCCCATTCTTGCTGCGCAACCAAATGAATATGTAATCAATCCTGAACCAACACCTCTTCTTTGATCTAATGGCGAAACACTTATTGGCCCCATACATAATACTTCGTATTCTGCGTTACTTTCATGAACTACTTTTGCTCTTGTAAAAACGATATTACCAATTATCCTATTGTCATAAACGGCTATAAAATCTAGTTCATTTACAAATGCCGGGATATGTCTCATTTTGTGGATGATGAGATGCTCATCACAACCAGGCTTATATACATCCCAAAATGCGTCTCTGGTTAAAGTTTCTGTTTCTCTAAAATCCTCTGGAGTCTCCAACCGTATGCTCATATTCAATTCATTTTCCTAACTTATTGTTCTTTTCACATCGATAGTTACCGAAATGCGGGATAATCGCTCATAATATAATAATTTTATTATAAAATAAATTGCATATTATTAACCAAGAAGAAGGCGTTCTGCCGAAAATAGGACGCAGACCTCAAAACTCTAATTAAACAACTTTGCGGCGGTATCTGGCCCAGGCAATGAAGATTCAATCGAGTAGGGGGATTCCTCGCGGTCTCCCCCTCTCACACCACCGGGCATACCTGCTAGGTACCACGGCGGTTTCCTGAAGTCTGTAACGTCATGTACCTGTCAATCTGGCTGACGAGTCCTTGTCCTTGAAACCATGCCACGGACATGGCTTGGTGGGCCTGCGGCGTATCCGACAGTCGCCACCAACCTTTTCCTGAGAGTGCCAGCATCCAAGATCCTTGCTCAAACACTCCGCACGACTCCAAGAAATTGGCGATGGTCTTCACCCGTTTGCATTGCTTTAACCGAACACACCGAAGCTTGCGGCGAAGCCATTCCTCCATTCGTTGGAGATGCTTCTTGCATTCAGCATACCGATAATATGTGACCCAGCCTGTGAGGAAGTTGTTAACCTCTTCGATTCGTTTCTCGAATGCCATCGACCGGTTTCGTCTGGTTATTTCTCGGATTCGATCCTTGGCCCGATCAAGACTCTTGGGCGCAACGCCCAGTCGGCCTCCTGGCAAGAGTCGATAACCCAGAAATTTTCGCTCCGTTACGAACGCCACCTCACTTTTGTCCTGATTCACTCGAAGTCTAAGCTTCTCTTCAAGGAACCTGGTGATAGAGGCCATGACTCTACGGCCTGCCGCCAACGTCCGAACATAAATGTTACTGTCGTCCGCATAACGGCAGAATTTATGGCCTCGCTTCTCCAGTTCCTTGTCTAAATCGTCCAGCATAAGGTTGGCTAATAGCGGCGATAGCGGGCCGCCCTGGGGCGTGCCCTCGCGTCGGGTGACACATACTCCATCCTGCATCATTCCCGCTTCCAAGAACCGGCGGATCAGACCCAGTAGCCGCTTGTCACCAATGTAACGGGCCAAGCGGGACATCAGTATATCGTGGTTTACCCGGTCAAAGAACTTCTCCAGGTCGCAATCCAATGTCATTAACTTAAGCCAGACGCAAGCCAATGTCGAGACCCGGTCGTGAATTTAGAATCGAGAAGTAACGTTCCACAATTCGTGAGTTGATGTACCAAAATGATTGCGTTGGCAATTTTCTCAG
>JADFXY010000120.1:0-11479 GCA_015233355.1 Deltaproteobacteria bacterium
ATCCCCCCTGCTAATCGGGACAGGAGTGATTTGAGCGGCAGATACTCTCCAAATGGGACCAGATGCTGCTTGTCATACATATCCAGGACCAGACCCTGGGGCGACATTAGATAGGCCCGGTTATAGAGCTGAACGGCTTTGCCCCAACCCTTCCTGGCCGGGCTCCCGAACAGCAGAAATGATTTTACTTTCCCGGCCACCTCAGCCACCCTATCAGACAGGACAGATTCCTCTCCAAAAAAGAAAGGCAGAGAGGTCTCCGGCCAGATGATCAACTCGGGGCTTTGTTTGGCCGCCTCAGCCGTCAATCGGGCATACGTATTCAGAGTCCCGATTTTGAATTCGGGGCTCCACTTAACCGCCTGGTCAATGTTTCCCTGGATAACGGAAATGCCGGCCCGAGGCGCCAGGGCCTCTACCGCGGCCACCTGATTTAGGCGCATCAATCCGTAACCACAGGCTAACCCCACGCTGATGAAGGGGATCCAAAAGCCGGGGTTGGTCAGGATGCGGCGGGTCCGGCCCCCGGCCCCGGTCAGATCGAAGATACCGGCATTGACCAGCACCACCAGGAAAGAAACAACGTAGACACCGCCGAAATCCGCCGCCTGAATCAGGACCGGATACTGATACTGGGAGTATCCAACCAGTTCCCAGGGAAATCCGGTGAACAAATGGGCCTTGATCCACTCCAAGACCACCCACAGGGCCGGATAGACGGCCATGGTGTATTTGAAATGCCGGCCCAGCCACACCCCCAGCAGACCAAACAGCGCCGGAAACAGGTTCAGATAGAACACCAACAGAAAAAGAACCAGAAATCCCAGGGGTCCGTTTAAACCGCCAAAGGTGGTGGAAACATAATAAATCCAATAAAGCAGGCTAAGATTGTGGGCCAAACCAAAGAGGTAGCCAAGGCAAAAAGCAGCCTTCCCCCCCTTCTGGGCGATGGATAGAAAAAAGGGCACCAGAGCGCCGAAAGCCACCACTCCGATATCCGGTTTGGGGAAGGCCAGGGTAAGAAGAAGACCTGCACCAAGCGATAAAAAAACATCACTTAATTTTAACGTGTCCGTTTTAGCTGACCCTGGCTTTATTGACGACTCCATTGGTTTGAGAAGGCGATTCCGTCCGCCTGACGATTCTGACCCGGTCGATCTTACGTTCATCCGCCTCTTCGATGGTCATTTCCAAATCTTCGAACACGACCGTGTCATTTACCTGGGGAACCGATCCCGTTATGGAAATAATAAACCCGCCGACGGATTCATAATCGCCGTCAGGTAGTTTGAGATCATAAAAATCTTCTAGTTCGTCGAGTCCCAGTCGGGCATCGACCAGGATGGTCTGGTCATCGACCTTGACCAACCAGTCTTCTTCGTGATCATGCTCATCTTGGATATCCCCGACAATCTCTTCTAAGACGTCCTCAATGGTGATCAAGCCCGATGTCCCCCCGTATTCATCAATGATGATGGCCATATGGAGTTTCTTGCTGCGAAACTCTTTGAGGAGATCTTTGATGGGCTTCGTTTCCGGAATGTAATAGGGAGGTCGCAGGATATTTTTTAGGTTGAAGGAATCTTTTGGTTGTCCCCAAAATTGGAACAGGTCTTTAGCAAACAGGATACCCACTATGGCGTCTGGTGTCTTTTCATAAACAGGAATTCGAGAGTGTCCTTTACCGACAATCAGATCAATGATCTGGTCGATGGGGGAATCTTGATCAATGCAGACCATATCGGTCCGAGGGATCATGATCTCCTTAGCCACAGTATCTCGAAATTCCAAGATACTCTCGATCATGTCTCCTTCGTCTTCAGAAATCAGGCCTCTTTCCTCACCCCGTTCGATTAGATCATGAAGTTCCTGGGGAATCTGGCCGCCTTTGACCCGGTCGAGACGCCTCCGAAAAAGCGATGTCAGCCTGGCCATCAGGCCTATACTAAGGTCATCATCCAAGTGTTGGCGTCACCCCCTTCCCAAAAGCAATTCTATGCGCAATCAGACACCCTGTCAAGCAAGATCAGGCTGGAGCAGGAAAAACTTGCCTCGGTGAGGCTGATTCCACATAACTATGTAAATAACTATGTAAAGAAGTTAAGCCCGCGGCTAAAGGCAAGACCGGGTGAGCAGCTCAAAAAGGAACAAAAACGGACGAATAACGTTCAATCACATCATTGATCACCATCTTTACCCGGGCCAGGCATTCTCTGGCCACGCCTCGGGTGATCATTCCGTTTTCTCCCGGCAAGAGTTCTTGGAGACGTCCCGGAGCCTGGTGGATGATAGCGTTTCTTATCTCTATGAACCTGGCCAGAGACTTCCAATGGGGGGCAAAGAACTTTTTACGGCTGAACCCACTCTCCCCCAGGGCCTGACCTAATAAATCCTTCAGAATGTATTCCATGAAATTACGGTCTTTTTGGGTGGATATCAACCTGTCGATGTCGGCCTCGTCACACTGCCGCGATCTGAGAAGACAGCGGATAAACCGACCGATAAAACCCTCGAAAGCCATCATGGCCGTAATGACCACCTGACCGTAATAGGGTCTTTCAAAAAACGGCCGGTCCCGGCCAAATCTCTCATCCGGATCTATATCCATCAGGTTGTGCCCATAGGCCAGAAGGACCGCGTAATTGGCTTCTCCGCTGGAAGCCACCTGAGCCTTCAATGTTTCGAGATCCTGCGCCTTCAGGATATTCTCCTTTAGCAACAGTCGCCTGGCCTCCTCCAATTCGGCGATAGTGTTCATCAGCCGATATTCCCGGCCCTCCAGTTTAACCATGAGCAGGCCCATAGCCTCGGCTAATCCCCGTATTTCATGGGGATATTCATCCCGGGTCAGGTTCATGATCTCATCGGAGTAGTTTCCGCGGGCGATTTCCTCCGCAATCGTGATCAATTTTTTTACAAATTCGCGCATGGACGGGTGGTGCTCCGAATAGATCCGGTTGATGCCGTTAAAGCGACCTGACTTCAATCATAATTTCGTCCTTAGCCCCTTGCCTCGTTTTAATTGTTTCATAAAACTGAAGCGGCCCGCGCAAAGAGTCATGGATCTGCCGTTTGGAGAATCGGGCCGCCAGGTCGGTGCCTGGGGAGACGTGCCCCCTGACGATCAGCTTAATCGTGGCATCCACGGCAGCTCTTGATTCCCTGATAATCTCCTTGGTATGCTCAATCTCTTCGGCCAAAGCCAGATGTTGTTTTTTCAACTCCTCTAATTGTTCAAAAGACTCTGCGCTTAACTTGGCCTGTTTGGTCAACACTCCGATGGTCCTGGTCAACTTGTCCCGTCGGTCCGCGGCCTCATGATAGAGCTTTTCCTGCTGATAGACAGCGATGTCCACTTTTTCAATTTTATCCTGGTCCGACAGGGTTTCCTTGGCTTTGACCAGTTTTTTGATGTGGATATGGATATTATCAAGGGCCGTTCCAACTTCCTCCAGGGCACACTTATATTTTGGTATTTTATCAAGGTTTTTTTTGATCGGGGACAGTTCATTTTCCAGGGCCTCGATCTTCATGTCCAGCCCACTCTGTTCGGCCATGAGCCGCCGCAGTTCCATCTCTTGGATCGGATCAATCCCGAAGGATACACTTGTCTTTGTTTCTTCATGGCCCAGATTCACGACATCCAACCCTTTGGCGCAGATAATAGTCCCGCCTCTGATGGCGGCATCGGATTTGGTCATCCCTAACCGGCCGCCGCACATTACTTCGGAGGTGTGGATGGTGTTCTTGACCAAAATGTCGCCGGTGACGATCACCCGGGAAGCCAATATATAGTCGGCCGACAGGGTGCCGCCCACTTCCACCCGTGCATTAATTATTCCTTTGGCCACGACCATGTCGCCGCTGACTTTAACCACGGCGCCCTTATCCACCATGTCGACGACCAGAGACTCAGCCGTTACTTTAAAGCCCGGGGCAATGGTTCCCGTCACTTTGACCAGGCCGTTGAAGTTGATATTCCCCACGGACAAATTGACATCACCAGATATCTGCCGAATGTTCAAAACTTTTATTTTACCACTGATCAAAACCGCGCCCCCGGAGCAGGTGGCGAAAACCTTATCATCCACCAAGGTCGCTCCCTGGCCGACCTTGACCGTGGCGTTCTTCGTCGGAAGTCCCTTAAACTTTCTCCCCCGGATATCAATTCCGTCCTTGCTCTCCACCCTGGGAAACTTTTGGGCCAGCAAATCGTCCTTATTGACCATGGGGAGTTGACCCCGCTCCCGAAAGTCTATGCGGCCGGTCTCGTCCACCTTTCCCACCGTCACCGGTTCGGTGTCAAAATAGTATTTGACATAGCCGTCTTTACCGGGAACCGGCTCCACCCCCATGGCGCAATCAACTGCCAGGGGCACTTGTTCGTTCTTGGCCCGGATAACCGCCTGGGAGATGTTCTCGCCCAGAAGCCCGGCGACCACTCCGGCTTCTTTCATAGCTTTGATGACGACGTCGTATGAAACGTCCTTGCCTCCGCGTTGGGGCGGGATAATGGCCAAAGTCGCCTTCATGTCACCCGGCTCCACGGTGATGACGACCCGCCCATCTGTCGGCGGGAGAGACTCCTTTTTCACCGGTTGGGATTTCCCCCCGCCGCTGGGAGCTGGGGTGCTCTTTAACCCGCCGTCACCACTGGTTGACTTCGACGCCATACCTCATCCTTACTTTTGTTGAACACCTCTCCGCCGGATCAAAAGGCTGAAGATTTGATAAGTTAAGTAATGATCCACCACTACATTCTGTAAATTGGAACGGAATCAAATACGGTTTCTGCGCCCGTGCCCCGTTTCTCCTGAGTCGAGAGTGATTCAAACCCCCATTTTGACCATTCCCGGCCATCACCGGTTAGAGGAAACCGTGAGACATCATCCATGGTCCAATTCTTTAGCATACTTCTTACTGAAATTGCAACCATCTTGTTTAAACAAGAGGCAATCCTGTTCACTCGGCCGCCCAGGCCGGAGACGTGGTTGCCGGCGGCTCGCAGAAGCGGCGATTATGGGCTTGCCAATTATATCTTTCCCCTCAGGCCCGTCGTATACCGTAACCAAGGCAAGAGACATCAGAGCAGGGTATGATATTCTTGTAAAGAAAAAACACCCAGATCGCCTTTTTTCAGAGTTCTGATCGTCCGGATGGTTGCCCGGGCCCCAGCCAGGGTGGTTGTATAGGGAATCCCGTAGTCCATCGTGGTTCGTCGAATGATATAACTATCTTCGGTTGTGATTCGGCCAAAAGGAATATTGATGACTAGATTGACTTCACCGCTTTTAATAGAGTCGATCACATTGGGGCTGGGCTCATGGACTTTACCCAGCTCCTTATTTGCAATACCCCATTTATTTAGAAATATTGAGGTACCTTTAGTGGCCAAAATTTCAAATCCCAAATCCTCCAACTGCTCCACCAGCTCTAAAAAACGGTGCTTGTGCCGGTCATGGATGGTGACCAACACCTTCCCGGTCGTGGGCAGGTTTTGCCCGGCAGCCAGTTGAGATTTAGCAAACGCGGCGCCGAATGACCGGCCGATGCCCATAACTTCCCCGGTGGACTTCATTTCCGGGCCCAGCAGGTTATCCACTCCCGGAAACCGCAAGAATGGAAAAACGGCTTCCTTAACCGAAATATGAGGTGGCGTCACCTGTCCTTTAAGACCCAACTCGGCCAATGTCCGCCCCATCATCACCTGCGTCGCCACTTTGGCCAGGGGGACCCCGGTAGCCTTGCTGACAAAGGGGACGGTCCGCGAAGCCCTTGGGTTTACTTCCAAAACAAATACCTGGTCCGCCTGGATGGCATACTGGACGTTCATCAGGCCGATCACCTGGAGTTCGGCGGCCATCGCCCGTGTGTACTCCGCGATGCGGTCACACACTTCCTCCGACAGACTGTACGGGGGCAAAACACAGGCACTGTCGCCCGAATGAATCCCGGCTTCTTCGATGTGTTCCATGATTCCGCCGATGACGGTGTCGTGTCCGTCGGATACCGCGTCCACATCCACCTCTACGGCCTGCTCCAAGAAATGATCAATCAGGATAGGATACTCGGGAGACACGGCCAGGGCTTTCTCGGCGAAGGAGATCAAGGAGGACTCGTCATAGACTATCTCCATCGCCCGCCCACCCAGGACATAAGAAGGCCGGACCACAACCGGGTAGCCGATCCGGTGGGCTACGGCCACCGCTTCCTCAATTGACTTGGCTGTCCCGTTTTCGGGCTGCCGAAGCTTGAGTTTCCGCAACATGGCCTCGAAATGTTTTCGATCTTCGGCCCGGTTGATGCTGTCTGGAGAAGTGCCCAGAATCTTGACTCCGGCCTGGGCCAGGGGGGCGGTCAAGTTCAAGGGGGTTTGTCCGCCAAACTGGACGATTACTCCCAAGGGTTGTTCGCTTTCCACCACTTCTAAAACATCTTCTACGGTCAATGGTTCAAAATAGAGCCGATCCGAAGTGTCATAATCGGTGGACACGGTCTCCGGGTTGCTGTTGATCATGATACTCTCTATACCCATTTCCCGCAGGGCAAAGGATGCATGAACGCAACAATAATCAAACTCGATTCCCTGCCCGATACGATTCGGACCGGCCCCCAGAATAACCACTTTGGGTTTGTCTGAATGGCGGAATTCATCCTCTGTTTCGCAGGTCGAATAGTAATAGGGGGTGTATGCTTCAAATTCCGCGGCACAGGTGTCAACCAGCTTGAATGTCTTGGAAATGCCCAGATTAGTCCGATGCTTCCGGAATTCCAGCAAAGATTGGCCGGTTAAGTCGGCCAGGTGCTTGTCTGAAAACCCGGTTTGCTTCGCCTTTCTTAATAGTTCCGGCGAAACGGCCATGTTCCCGGAGGACGCCGCAGTCTTGACCTCTTGCTCCAACTGAACAATTTCTTTGATATTGTACAAGAACCAGGGATCTATTTGAGTCAGCCGAGCCACCTCGTCTATCGTCCATCCGGTCTTCATAGCATGGGCAATATAGAAAAGGCGCTCCGAATTGGGCACCTCGAGTCTCTTGGTCATCACCTCGGTTGAAGGCTCGGCTCCATCCTTGAGACCTAGAAAAAATCGGCCGATTTCCAGCGACCGGACGCCTTTGAGCAGAGCTTCCTTAAAGGTCCGGCCGATGGCCATGATCTCACCCACGGATTTCATGGATGTAGTCAGTACATCCTCCGCTCCGGGGAATTTTTCAAAAGTCCAGCGGGGAATCTTGACCACGCAATAGTCAATGGTCGGTTCAAAAGATGAATAGGTTTCTTTGGTAATATCGTTGGGTATTTCATCCAAGGTATAGCCCACTGCCAGCTTAGCCGCGATTTTAGCAATGGGGAAGCCTGTAGCTTTCGAGGCCAGGGCGGAACTTCTGGAAACTCGAGGGTTCATCTCAATAACCACCATCCGCCCGTCTTTGGGGTTAATCGCAAACTGGATATTTGAACCTCCGGTCTCAACCCCTATCTCCCGGATGATGGCCAAAGAGGCGTCCCGCATAATTTGATATTCCCGGTCCGTCAGGGTTTGAGCCGGGGCCACCGTAATGCTGTCGCCGGTGTGAACGCCCATGGGGTCGAAGTTCTCGATCGAGCAAATGATCACCACGTTGTCCATCTTATCCCGCATCACTTCCAGCTCGAATTCCTTCCACCCGATCACCGACTCCTCCAGCATAATCTCATGGACCATGCTGGCCTCCAGGCCGTATCTGGCCAACCGGCGCAACTCCTCAATGTTATAAACGACGCCGCCACCAGTTCCGCCCAGGGTATACGCTGGACGAATAATTATAGGAAAGCCAATCTCTTCAGCGCATTTAACGGCTTCGTCGAGGCTGCGGGCGATCCCGCTTCGGGGCACGACCAGGCCGATCCGGCGCATGGCATCCCGAAACAGTTCCCGGCCTTCCGCCTTTTGGATGACCGGGAGGGAGGCGCCGATCATCTCCACGCCGAGTCTTTCCAATATGCCGGTCTGGGCCACGGCCACGGCCGTATTCAGTCCCGTTTGGCCGCCCAGAGTGGGTAAAATGGCCTGTGGCCTTTCCCGCTCAAGTATTTTTATGACCATCTCTGGGATAATAGGTTCGATGTAAGTACGATCGGCCGTTTCCGGGTCGGTCATGATGGTGGCTGGGTTGCTATTGATCAGGACGATCTCATAACCCTCTTCCCTTAAGGCCTTGCAGGCCTGGGTCCCTGAGTAATCAAATTCACAGGCCTGGCCGATAACGATGGGGCCGGAGCCGATGATCAATATCTTCTTAATGTCAGTCCGCTTAGGCATATTTCTCTAACCTGGTTAATATTTTATAAAGCACTATTCATTAGTTGCAGTCGCGACATCTGAACTGGTGAGCCTTGGTTGCAGTTTCCTGCCGTCTATTATTCTTTTTACGGAACTCAAGATTCATTGGGGTGGTGGTACAGAGTTGTCATGTCGCGCGAGATGGTTGATTCCCGAACCGGGTAAGTCGGACTTTGTTAATCATTTCATAGCATTAAGCTGTGTCCATTTAAACCGCGCCCAGGATGTCCGAACTATACCACGAACTCGTCGGTTTGGTCAACGTAAAGAAGATATCTAATATTTTTTCCAGAAGTTAGTCCAATTGACGCCGACCCGTACAAATAAACACCGGGTGGCCTGTTTTTTTTGTCCGGGCCGAGCCGAACCTGAATCGGACCCGCCTTAACACTTTAATTCCTGTCTGATCAATGTGTTATCATTAGACAGGGCCGAGTCTGACCTTCTTGCCCGGCCCAACTCGGGAAAAATTCCCATGCCCTGGGAATTCACCCTATGAAAATGATTCCGGCTTCCTATGTACAAACCGCCGTCTTGAGGTTACCATTAATCCTTCTGAATAATTAATATAGTCATTGAAAGACCGACAGTCAACGGTGCCGGACAGACAGCCGGCATATCCAGACCGCCGGGGCACGGCGCAAAACTTGGTAAAGGAAATAACTAAGATACACATCTCAGAGGATACCCGCATGAACGCACCGATAAAGGACAATCTTGCCGATAGTGCCGACCGACCCATGGCCGCGTCATCGGAAGTCTATCAGTCAATGGCCGGAATGTCGGACTGGTGGCCGGACCTGGTCCGAACCATAATTGTCCAAAATTGTTACAAACCTATCTGGAACATGATGAATAATTGGAGAAAATGGGCACTTGGCAGCCTGCCTATAATAAACCCGAAACTGTCGTTAGACCCTTTCAGCCGGTTGCGGGAAGCGGCTGTCACCGGTCTGGCTTCCTACGCCAAGCTTTGTGATCCCCAACTCAAAAACTTGAATACCCTGGTCCAAGAAAGTTGCGAAATAGGGCAAAAATATACTACAGGGGCCGGCCTTGATCTGGCTACTCTTCTAAGCACCCTAAGAAAAGCTCAATATTATGATGATGATGCCGCCGCCGGCTACTCTCCGGAGGCCGCGGCCAACCCGGCCGGTTTGAAGCCGAATCAATCTCAACACCCCGCCGAGGTTGAACAGAGTCTCAGCTAACCGGCATCAAAAGACAGCCGCCAATTCAGGCTTCCCGGATACGGCTTGATCATCGCCCCGGAGGCCGCTTCCAATTGGCCGGTAAAGTGAGGCAGTCCCAAAAACAATGGGAAAAAAACAAATGTATCTAAACACTTTATCACACATCATCAAGGTCTTGGCCATGTGGCAGGACCCTCAAACAGCGGTTTCACTTATCCTGCAAGACGTTAAAACGGCCTTGGAGGCAAAGGGATCCAGCCTGTTAATGGTCAAGGAAAAGACAGACGAATTAGAAGTTGTCATGTCCCAGGGCCTTAGTGACCTTTATCTTCACAAAGGACCGGTGAGCACCGCCGGGGTGCCGGACCGGCCCGTGTTAATCCATGATGCCGCCAATGATCTACGAGCTCAATATCCGGAGGCGGCCGCTGTAGAAGGGATTGCCTCGATCTTGTCGATCCCGATCATCGTCCGTAAAAACACCATTGGCGCCTTGAGAATTTATACAGCCCAGCCCTGGAATCCGACCGCCGATGATCTGAATTTTACCCAGGCTGTGGCCCAACTTGCCGGGATGGCGCTGGAGATGTCCCGTCTCAACTCCACGCCGGATAAACCCCTCCGCCAGGCCACCGCGGCCAAGTCCCAAACATGGGAAATTTACCCGGCCCATAACGAAGGATGACAAAAGTGGTGCCCGTTGCTGGTTGCCAGTTACCCGTTACTGGTTGAAAACAATCATCAACCTGCAACATGCAACCCAATGTCATTGACTTAAGGGTAGGGTCATCGGATCCTATTCTAATAAATGGTTAATTCCGATGAAGCCCTGAAAGGGCGCTCTAGGTTAGCCCAGGGCAACGCCCTGGGAAATACGGCATGTTACGTGTCAGCGGGATGGTCAGGAGGTCGGCCGGCCCCCAAAATCATTTCCTCTGAATGGAATGTCCGGCTACGGTTGAAGTACGGGATTGCCGGCGGTCTTATGTGACTATTACATGGTTTTTATATAGTCGCCACCCCTACCCAGGGCACTGCCCTGGGCTAACATAGAGCGCCCCGTTGGGGCTTAATCGGAATGGTCTATTTTAAAAAAAATTAGCTCGTTTGTCCGCACCCTTAAGTCAATTACATTGACATGCAACCGGCAACGGTTAATGAGGAGTCATTCCATGGCATCAAATTTCCGTATCGTTTCACGCCGGAAGGGCGGCAATCTCCGGTTAAATTTGCTTGGTGACTTTGATGGAACCTCCGCTCACGAACTGCTAAACGCATTGACCAAAAATATCGCGACAGTATGTAATATCTCCATCGACACCAACGGCCTAAAAACCATTTACCCCTTTGGCCGGGAAATATTCCGAAACTACCTGGTCGCATTAGAAAAAAAATCTGGTCGACTGGTATTCACCGGTGAAAAAAAATTCGCCATCGCACCGCAAGGGAGCAAGTACTTATAAGACGGAGGATGGAATGGAGCAGTTATTGGATATCTTGTTGGTGAGATTGTGTAACAAAGGATTAGTCCCCATCGACGTCCCACGCGTTATAATAGATGTCATGCACATCATCGGCGACGGAGGGTCATTTACAACAAACCTGGTCAATCAGCGATTGGAGCGCCTGGGTTGGCAGGGTCAAGTCGTGGATGACGTTACTTTCGAATTGATCGTCATTCTTTTAGAGAATCAGGGGACCCATCGGGTGGCTCGGCACTCCCTGCATTAGCCTTCGGGTTGAGCGTTCCGGGGAGCTGGTTACTTGTTGCTGGTTGAAGACAACCTGTAACCACCAATGCAGCCGCCACGGTTCTTAGAAAAGGGACGATTACGGCCAGTCGAGGTGTATCCCCAAACAAGCAACCAGACACATTAGCGCCAGAGGTTCTCCTTAATTAAAGCCGACTCCTCTTCATTGGGCAGGTAGGGATAATTCCATTGCTTAACATCCGGCAAAC